>JAHCKF010000193.1 GCA_026125925.1 Pseudolabrys sp. | reverse complement strand
ACCAACCGCGGCGCCGGCCAGCTTCTGGCGGTGGCGCTGACCGACGTTTTGTCGGACGGGCTGTCGATGGTCTATTCGTTCTTCGATCCCGACGAGGCCGACCGTTCGCTCGGCACCTTCATGATCCTCGACCACATCGCTCGCGCCAAGACGATGGGCCTGCCTTACGTCTATCTCGGCTACTGGGTGCAGGGCTCCAAGAAGATGGACTACAAGGGCCGCTTCCTGCCGCAGGAGCGCCTGATGCCGGCGGGCTGGCAGAGGGTGGATAAGTGAGCGGTCGCTAGACCTCAGCCCATAAACGTCTCGATCAGCAGCTTCACGTTCAGCACCACGATGATGCCGGCGACGAGCCAGGCCAGCGCCGCGACCGGCCGTGCGATGGCGAAGGTCCCCATCTTGCGCTTGTCGGAGACGAACTGCACCAGCGGGATGACCGCGAAGGGCAACTGCATCGACAGCACGACCTGGCTGGCGATCAGCAGCTTGGCCGTGCCGCTCTCGCCATACAGAGCCGTGACCACGACCACCGGCACGATGGCGATGGCGCGGGTGATCAGGCGGCGCAGCCAGTGCGGCAGGCGGATATGGAGGAAGCCCTCCATCACGATCTGGCCGGCCAAGGTCGCGGTCACCGTCGAGTTGAGGCCCGAGGCCAGCAGCGCCACTGCGAACAAGGTCGAGGCGATGCCGACGCCGAGCAGCGGCGACAAGAGTGCGTAAGCCTGCTCGATCTCCTCGACGTCCTTGCCACCGGCATGAAACACCGCCGCCGCGACGATGAGGATGGCGGCATTGACGAACAGCGCCAGCATCAGCGCGATGGTGGAATCCGTGGTGGCGAAGCGAATGGCGCTGCGCTTGCCGGCCTCGGTGCGCTCGTAGGCGCGCGTCTGCACGATCGAGGAATGCAGGTAGAGATTGTGCGGCATCACGGTGGCGCCGAGAATGCCGATGGCGATGTAGAGCATCTCCGGATGCGTGACGATCTCCGGCGACGGAATGAACCCCTTGAACACCGCGGCGACCGGCGGCGCCGCAAGCGCAATCTGCACCGCGAAGCACACAGCGATGACAATCAAGAGCGCTATGATGAAGGCCTCGAGGTACCGGAAGCCGCGGCTCATCAGCATCAGCACCAAAAAGGCGTCGAGCGCCGTGAGCAGCGCGCCGCCGACCAGCGGAATGCCGAACAGCAGCTTCAGCGCGATCGCGGTGCCGATCACCTCGGCAAGGTCGCAGGCGATGATGGCGAGTTCGCAGGCCACCCACAGAAGCCAGCCGACCGGCCGCGGATAGGCGTCGCGGCAGGCCTGCGCCAGATCGCGCCCGGTGGCGATACCGAGCCTCGCCGACAGGGCCTGCAGCAGGATCGCCATCAGGTTCGAAATCATGATGACGGCGAGCAGCGTGTAGCCGAACTTCGAACCCCCGGCGAGGTCGGTCGCCCAGTTGCCGGGGTCCATGTAACCGACCGAGACCATGTAGCCCGGACCCGAAAAGGCCAGCAGCCGGCGCAGCCAGTGCCCGTGGAGCGGCACGGCGACCGTGGCATGCACTTCCGCAAGGCTGCGCTGCTCGCCTTCCCTGCGGCTCAGGCGGAAGCCGTCCGCCGAAGTTCCATCCGGGGCATTACGATTGATCGCATCCATCTGAAAAACCGGCGCTCTCCCCGGTCGACACCGGTGTTCTGGCCCCGAAGCCGGGACCTATGGCTGTTCGTCGAAGCCATTGATATCCTAGTTGCGAATAGTTTGCAATTGCAACAGCGAGGGAACTTTGTGTGCCTCGTCTCGTTGTTGGGTCCCAAGGGACTTGCAGTTGCACGGGGGCTTTTCTGTCTATCCTTCCATCCATTAAGGCCGGGCGAGCGAGTTTCATCCTCGTGGCCGGTGCGCTGACGCTTGCCGCCGGTCCCGCGCTGGCCGCCGAGGGAGGCAAAGGCCCCTCCGAGGTCATTTTCATCGCCCAGCTCGCAGCGCTGATGCTGACCGGCCGCCTGCTCGGCGAGGCCATGCTCCGCATCGGCCAGCCGGCGGTGATGGGCCAGTTGATCGCCGGCCTGCTGCTCGGGCCATCCTTCTTCGGCCTGGTCGCCCCCGGCCTCCACGATCTCGTCTTTCCGAATGCGCCTGAACAGAAGGCGATGATCGACGGCATCTCGCAGGCCGGCATTCTGTTGCTGCTGCTGCTCACCGGAATGGAGACCGACCTGCAGCTCGTGCGCAAGACGGGTAAGGCTTCGGTCTATGCGTCGCTGATGGGAATCGTCGTGCCGTTCGGCTGCGGCGTGGCGCTCGGCTACTTCATGCCGGCCGACATGCTGCCGCATCCCGACCACCGGCTGATCACCGCCCTCTTCCTCGGCACCGCCCTATCCATCGCCTCGGTCAAGATCGTCGCCATGGTGGTGCGCGAGATGAACTTCATGCGCCGCACCGTCGGCCAGGTCATTCTCGCCTCCGCCATCATCGACGACAGCGTCGGCTGGATCATCGTCTCCATCATCTTCTCGCTGGCGCTGCACGGCGAGGTCGACGCGCTGTCGATCGCGCAGAGCGTGGTCGGCACCTTCGTCTTCATGGTCGTGAGCCTCACCATTGGCCGCCGGCTGGTGTTCTATGCCATCCGTTTCGCCAACGACGTGTTGGTCAGCGAATACGCGGTCATCACCGCCATTCTCGTCATCATGTCCGTCATGGCGTTGACCACACATCTGATCGGCGTGCACTCGGTGCTCGGGGCCTTCGTCGCCGGCATCCTGGTCGGCGAGTCTCCGATCCTGACCAAGCACATCGACGAACAGTTGCGCGGCCTGATCACGGCGTTCTTCGCGCCGGTGTTCTTCGGCCTCGCCGGCCTCTCGGCCGACCTCACGATCCTCGCCAATCCCGAGATCCTGTGGTCGACCGTCGGCCTCATCCTCATCGCCAGCATCGGCAAGTTCGGCGGCGCCTTCATCGGCGCCGAGCTGGGCGGACTGACCAAGCGCGAAGGCTTTGCGCTCGCCTGCGGCATGAATGCGCGCGGCTCGACCGAAGTCATCATCGCCTCGGTCGGCCTGTCGATGGGCGCGCTGACCCAGAACCTGTTCACGATGATCGTCGCCATGGCCGTCATCACCACCATGGCGATGCCGCCGACCCTGCGCTGGGCGCTGTCGCGCATCCCCATGAGCAAGGACGAGAAACAACGGCTCGACCGCGAGGAACTCGAGGAAAAGGGCTTTCTGCCCAATCTCGAGCGGCTGCTGCTCGCGGTGGACGATTCCACCAACGGCATCTTCGCCAGCCGCATCGCCGGTATCATCGCCGCGACCCGCGAAATGCCGACCACCGTGATGCACATCACCGGCGGCAATGTCGATGACAAGAAGCTCGTCAAGGCGGAGACCGCCAAGGCCAAGGATGCGGCGAGCACCGTGATCGAGGTCGCCGAGCGCGCCGAGCATACCAAGGCGACCGAGGACCAGACCAAGCTCGCCATCGAAGTCGAGACCCTGGTGCAGCAACCGAGCACCGAAGCAGTCGCGGAGGAAGCCGAGAAAGGCTACGGCGCCATGATCGTCGGTCTCGACAAGATGATCGCGCGCAAGAACCAGTTCCACGACGACGTCACCAATCTGGCGGCGGGCTTCGAGGGGCCGCTGATCATCGCCGACGGCCGCGAGGAACACCGCAAGCATCCCCTGCACGGCACCATCAGCATCCTGGTCCCGGTCAACGGCACCGAGGTATCGCGCCGCGCCGCCGAGGTCGCGATCGCTATCGCGCGCGCCAACCGCGCGCCGGTCACCGCGCTGTATGTTGCGCCCGGCAACAAGGGCCGGTCGCGCCGCAACGAGGAAGCGATCCTCAAGGAGATCGTCGACCTGGGTGAAACCTACGCCGTCGACATCCGCAGCGCCGTGCGCGCCAGCGATGCCGCCGACGTCGCGATCGTCAAGGAAGCGGCGCGGCGCAAGCACAACCTGATCGTCATGGGCACGGCGCGGCGCCCTGGCGAGAAATTGAATTTCGGCGACACCGCCGCCGCGCTCCTCGAGAAGTCGTCGCAATCGCTGGTCTTCGTCGTGAGCTGAGTTATGCGCCGGCCGGGGGCGGCCCGCGCGCCGTGCCCGATTTCGGCAGGCGCCGCACCGTGCTATCGGCGGGGCCCCGATCCCTTCAGGACGACTTCATGCCCGACGCCGACGATCCAGCCGTAACCGCCTTCGATCCCGCTGCCGCAGGCTGGACACCCTACGCCGACGAAGGCTTCATCGGTCTGGTCGGGCCTTTCTGGCAGCGGCCGGACGGCGAGAGCTTCCGCTACGCCTTCATGGCCGAGCCCAAGCATCACAACCGCCGCGGCGTCGTGCAAGGCGGCATGCTGATGACCTTCGCCGACCGCTCGATGGGGATGACCTGCTGGTATGCCATCGGCAAGCAGCCCCAGGCCACGGTGCAGCTCGACGTGCATTTCGTCGACGCCGTGCAGATCGGCGAATTCGTCGAGGCCAAGTGCCGCGTCGTCCGCCGCACGCGTTCGGTGGTGTTCATGGCCGCCGATCTCGTCATCGGCGAGCGCATCGTCGCCACCGCCCAGGGCGTGTGGAAGACGCTGAAGCCGAAGGCGTCGAGCTAGCCATCACTCTATGTCATGCCCGGCCTTGAGCCGGGCATCCCGCTTAGGGACGCACCGTGCCCACCTAAGCGAGATGGCCGGATCAAGTCCGGCCATGACAGGTTTGAGTAATGCCGCTGTCCGGCCCTACTCTTCCACCTTCTTCGCCGCCGCCGGGGCGCCCTTGAACTTGTTGTTCTTCGGCAGGCCCTGCGCGATGCGGCCGGCATCGGCGCGGTTGGCGTGCCAGTCCTTCAATTCCTTCATCGTCATGGTCTGCGTGCGGCCGGCGCCATCGACCCAGGACAGGCCCTCGGACGCCTTGAAGGTGGTGAGGTCGGACAGGCCCTTCTGCAGGTAGCGTTGCAGGCGCACGCCGCGGCCGCGGGTCATCTCCGGCACCTGGTCGAGCGGGAAAATCACCATCTTGCGGTTCTCGCCGATGACGGCGAGCGTGTCGCCGTCGATGACCGTCATCGCCACCGCCTTGTCCGGCGCCTTGATGTTCAGAACCTGCTTGCCCTTGCGCGTGGTGCCGAGACACTCGTCTTCCGGCACGACGAAGCCATTACCCTGATAGCTGGCGACGATGAACTTGCGGCCGCCCTGATAAGCCAGTCCCGCGACGATGTCGTAATCGGCCTCGATGTCGAAGAACATGCGGATCGGCTCGCCATGACCACGGCCGCCCGGCAGCTTGGAGGCTTCCAGCGTGTAGAACTTGCCGTTGCCGGCAAAGATGAGAATCTTGGCCGTAGTCTCGGTCTGGAACGCAAACTTGAGGCTGTCGTCGGTCTTGAACGAGACGCCGGACAGATCGAACTGGTGGCCGCGCAGCGCGCGGATCCAGCCCTTTTCCGACACCACAACCGTGATGGGTTCGCGCACGGCGAGCGCTTCCTCGATCGCGGCTTCGTCATGCTCCGGCGCGGTTGAGAAATCGGTGCGGCGTCGGCCGAGCTCGGTCTTCGGGCCGAACTGGACCTTGAGGTCGCGCACCTGACCGGCAATCGCCTTCCATTGCATGTCGGTGGAGCCGAGCAGCTTCTTGAGGCCGGAACGCTCCTCGTTGAGGCGCTTTTCCTCGCCGCGGATTTCCATTTCCTCGAGCTTGCGCAAGTTGCGCAGCCGCATGTTGAGGATGGCGTCGGCCTGTACCTCGGTGATCTTGAAGGTCTTGATCAACACCGGCTTGGGCTCGTCCTCGGTGCGGATGATCTTGATGACCTTGTCGAGGTTGAGATAGGCGACGAGATAGCCGCCCAGAACTTCGAGGCGATGCTCGATTTCCGCCAAGCGATGCTTGGAGCGGCGCACCAGCACGTCGCGGCGATGCTCGAGCCATTCGGTCAGCGCTTCGGCGAGGCCGAGCACCTTCGGCACGCGGCCCTTCACCAGGACGTTCATGTTGAGCGGAATGCGCGTTTCGAGCTCGGTGAGCTTGAACAGCGACTCCATCAGGATCGTCGCGTCGACCGTGCGCGCGCGCGGCTCGATGACGAGACGCACGTCTTCGGCCGATTCATCGCGGATGTCGGCGACCAGCGGCAGCTTGCGCTCGTTGAGCAGTTCGGCGAGCTTCTCGACCAGCCGCGACTTCTGCACGAGATACGGCATCTCGGTGATGACGATGTTGTAGGTGCCGCGCGCGCCCTCTTCCACCGACCATTTGGCCCGCACGCGGAACGAGCCGCGGCCGGTGTTGTAGGCCTCCGCGATCGCCTCCGGCGGATCGACGATGATGCCGCCGGTCGGAAAATCCGGACCCTTGACGTATTTCAGCAGCGTCTTGGTGCGCGCGTTCGGCGTCTCGATCAGGTGCAGCGCGGCGTCGGCGAGTTCGGCGATGTTGTGCGGCGGGATCGAGGTCGCCATGCCGACGGCGATGCCCTGCGAGCCGTTGGCGAGGAGATTGGGAATGGCCGCCGGCAGCACCACCGGCTCTTCATTGGAGCCGTCATAGCTGGGTCGGAAATCGACCGCGTCTTCGTCGAGGCCGTCGAGCAGCAGCTTGGCGACGTCGGTGAGGCGCGATTCCGTGTAGCGCATCGCCGCCGGATTATCGCCGTCGATGTTGCCGAAGTTACCCTGGCCGTCGACCAACGGATAGCGCTGCGCGAAATCCTGCGCGAGACGCACCATGGCGTCGTAGATCGCCTGGTCGCCGTGCGGGTGGAAGTTGCCCATCACGTCGCCGAC
>JAHCKF010000192.1 GCA_026125925.1 Pseudolabrys sp. | reverse complement strand
CCTCGGGACCGAGCGCCTTGAGCACCTCGGCATTGATCATGTTCTTGGTCGAGGCGCCGCCCGGCACGATGATCATCAGCGTATCGACGTCGCGCGCCATGTCGAGGAGCTTGGGATAGTGCTTGTAGGCAACGCCGCCCTGCGGGTTGCGGCTGTGATAGACGACCTTGGCGTTGAATGCCTCGAGTCGCTTGGCGATCGCCTTGCCGATACGGCCCATGCCGACGACGCCGACGGTGCGGCCCTGCAGGGTCGCCTTGGTCAGCGGATAAGCCGCCTTCGGCCACTTGCCGGCGCGCACATAACGATCGGCCTGCGGGAATTCGCGCAAGGTGCAGAGCAGGAGGCCGAGCGCGGTGTCGGCGACTTCCTCGTTCAGCACATCCGGCGTGTTGGTGACGATGATGCCGTGCTCGCCGGCCCACTTGGCATCGACATGGTCGTAGCCGACACCGAAGCTGGAGACCTGCTGGAGATTGGGGAACTGCGACAGGAACGCGCCGTCCACTTTGTCATGGGTGTAGGCGAGCGCGATGGCGCCAATCTTCGCCCCAACTTCCTTGACGAAAGCGGCCTTGTCCTTGGCGTCGAGGTAATAGTGCAGGTTGACCTTGCCCTCCAGGCCGCCGACCAGCACCGGCTTGCGGGCGCCGATCAGAAGGACATCGCGTTTTTCAGTCGCCATTACTTGCTCTCCCAATGAATTTCCTTACAGCAGGGCGGCCACTGGATTTTCAGCCAAGGATTTGAACGTCGTCAGCAGATCGGCCGCCACGGCCGCATCGAGTGCATGGTCACATGACAATGTGACCGTCATCAAGCTAATGAATTTGATGCCGCCATCAGCGCTCTCGATCGGCGCGCGGCGCGGCTGACCGATGGCGAGCACGGACGAGAAAGGCGGCGTCAGCACGGCGGTGAATTCGCGGATGCCGGATGCGGCTGCCAAGGCGATGGCGCTGGTGGCAGCGGCCGGCGCCGCGCCGCCCTGCTCGGCCGCTTCGCGGGCAATCGCGGTCAGCGTTTTCGCGGCGGCATCGCTAATCGGCTTGGTAGCTCGGCGACCGTCGCTGCTCGTCATCAAGCCGACAGTAGCGCTGGCTTCGGGCGTCACGCGTTTGAGCGCCACCGCCCAGGCCTTCACGACAAAATCACCAAGAGAGAATTCCGCACCGGCGGACTTCGCTTCGCTCTGCATGGTCATGAGGCGGTCGATCTCGACATCGGCGACGAGATAATACGGCGGCACTGTTGGCGCGGTCACAGTCGCGGGCGGCGCCTTCGCGACATCGGCGGCGACAATACGGCCATGCGGGCCAGAGCCCGTCACACGGTTGAGGTCAATGTCGCGCTCGGAAGCAAGACGCCGCGCCAGCGGCGTGACCTGACGTCCGCCGATCCTGGCCGGCCCATAATTGCGCTCCGGCGTGCGCACCTCGCGCCACGGCGACATGTCGGGATAGGCAAAGTCGCGTGCAGCGATGCTGGCTTGCCCGGTTGCCTGCCCCCCACCCCGCTCATTCCCGCGAAAGCGGGAATCCAGAGAAGAAGACTGGGTCCCCGCTTTCGCGGGGACGAGCGGAGATGGGACCTTGGTCGGTGCATTGACGGTTGGCGTCGGTCTGATTTCCGCAGATGGCAGTCCACCCGCCCCGGCGATCACCGCCACCACGGCGCCGACCTTGGCCACCTCGCCGACCTGAAAGCGAATGTCGGAGAGCGTGCCGGCGGCGATGGCCGGCACTTCCATGGACGTCTTGTCGGTCTCGATCTCGAACAGGTTCTCGCCTGGCCTCACGGCGTCGCCGGCCTGCTTGAACCACTTGACGATCTTGCCCTCGGCGACGGTCTCGCCGAGCTGCGGCATCAGGACGTCCATTCGCGCTCCCGCGTCATTTGATCCGTTCCCAGATGACTTCCAGCGAATTGTCGGCCGACCACAGCGACAGCCGGTCGCCCTTGAACTCGCAGCGGCGCACGAGATCGCCCTCGTCGCCCGGCTGCAGGCTCGCGGTTCGGTGATGCGTCACGGTGCCGGCGGCGGCATCAATGCTGTAGGTGCCGAGATAGCCGATGTAGCCCGACAGCGCATGCTTCGCCTCCTCCGGCGTCACCACCGCACCGGCGCGCTTGCGAGCGACGTCCGGCGCGATCTGCACCATCATCTCGCCGTGCGGCCCGTAATAGATCATGCCCTTGGGGTCCGGCCCATTGTCGCGGCGTTGGCCTTTGACGTTGGTGCCGATGTAGCGCCAGGCTCCCGTCAGCCTGGCGCTCAGTTCGTCACGGGTCACTGCGTTCACCAGGTCACCGAGATGTATTGCGTCTCGAGGAACTCTTTCATGCCCTCCTGCGCGCCTTCGCGGCCGAGGCCGGACTGCTTGACGCCGCCGAACGGCGCCGCCGGATCGGAGACGAGGCCGCGGTTGAGGCCGATCATGCCGAACTCGAGCTTCTCGGAGACGCGCAGGCCGCGCGACATGTCCTTCGTGTAGAGATAGGCGACCAGACCGTACTCGGTGTCGTTGGCACGCTTGATCGCTTCGTCTTCCGTCTTGAAGGTCTGGATCGAGGCGACCGGTCCGAAGATTTCCTCGTTCAGCATCATGGCGCCGTCCGGCACGTTGGTCACCACGGTCGCCGGATAGAAGAAGCCCGGGCCGTCCGGCACCTTGCCGCCCGTCAGCACCTTGGCGCCCTTCGACACCGCGTCATCGACCAGTTCGATGACCTTGTCGCGGCCTTCCTTGTTGACCAGCGGACCGACGGCGACGCCGTCATCGAGGCCGTTGCCCATCTTCAGCCCGGCCATCTTGGCCGACAGCTTCTTGGCGAATTCGTCGTGCACCTTCTCGTGCACATAGAAGCGGTTGGCCGCGGTGCAGGCTTCGCCCATGTTGCGCATCTTGGCGATCATCGCGCCTTCGATCGCGGCATCGATGTCGGCGTCCTCGAACACCAGGAACGGCGCGTTGCCGCCCAATTCCATGGCCGGCTTCAAAATCTGGTCGGCAGCTTCATGCAGCAGCTTGCGGCCGACTTCGGTGGAGCCGGTGAAGGACACGACGCGGACGCGTGGATCGTGCAGCATCGCCGAGACGACCTTGCCGGACGAGCGCGACGGGATGACGTTGACGACACCGGGCGGCACGCCGGCTTCTTCCAGCGCCGGCATCAGCGCCAGCATGGTGAGCGGTGTGTCGGAGGCGGGCTTGAGCACCACCGGGCAGCCGGCGGCGAGCGCCGGGCCGATCTTGCGCGTTGCCATCGCCGCCGGGAAATTCCACGGCGTCACCAGCACGGCAATGCCGGCCGGCTTGTGCTGGGCGAGGATGCGCGCGCCCGACGCCGGCGCCATGGACATGGAGCCGAGATTGCGCACCGCCTCTTCCGCGTACCAGCGGAAGAACTCGGCCGAATAAGCGACCTCGCCGCGCGAGTCGGACAGCGCCTTGCCGTTCTCCAGCGTGATCAGTTTCGCGAAGCGCTCGGCGTCGCGCATGATGATCTCGAAAGCCTTGCGCAGGATCTCGGCGCGCTCGCGCGGCTTCTTGGCGGCCCAGGCCGGGAACGCGGCGTCCGCGGCATCGACCGCGGCGATGGCGTCATCGACGGTGGCGCTGGCGACCGAGGCGATGGTTTTTTCCGTCGCCGGATCGACAACGTCGAAACGGCCGCCGTCGGAAGCCTTTTTCCATTTGCCGCCGATCCACAGATCGGTCGGAACGTTGGCGAGAAGGTTGTCGTACATGCGCTTTCCTTTACATCTGCATCGTTGTTCGCGAGCCGCGAACGTCGATTTTATCGTGCCAAAGTCCGGCTGCCAGTCGCCGCACGAGATAGCAGATTTTCACCCTGCGATATTGCCACTCAGCCTTGCAAACTGCGCCGCACGGTATCGACGATGCGCTCGGGCGTCGGCAGCACCATGTCTTCCAGAACGTCCGCCGCCGGCAGCGGGATGTGCGGCGTGGTGATGCGGACCGGCGGGCCGTCCAGATCGTAGAAGGCTTCGTCGGCGACGATCGACACGATCTCGGCGCCCCAGCCGCACAGCCGCGGATTCTCTTCCACGGTGAACAGCCGGTGCGTCTTGGCCACCGAGCCGAGAATGGTCTGCGTGTCGAGCGGCACCAGCGAGCGCACATCGACAACCTCGCAGTCGATGCCATGTTCCGCCTTCAGCCGTTCGGCCGCCTCGACCGCGCGCGGCACCATCAACGCCAAAGCGAGAATGGTGGCGTCGCGGCCCGGCCGCACCACGTTGGCGGTGCCGAGCGTGTCGACGATCTCGCCATCGGGCACTTCGCCCTTGGTCGGATACAGCGACTTGTGCTCAAGGAAGATGACCGGATCGGGATCGCGCACCGCGGCGGCCAGCAGCCCGATGACATCGCGCGGATTGGATGGCGCCACGACCTTGAGACCGGGGATCATCATGCACCAGTTCTCGACGCTCTGAGAATGCTGTGCGCCGAAGCGCGAGCCGGCGCCGTTGCCGGTGCGCACGACCAACGGACACTTGGTCTGACCGTTCGACATGTAACGGCTTTTCGGAAACTCGTTGGCGATGTAGTCGAAGCACACCGCAAAGAAGTCCGAGAACATGATCTCCGCGATCGGCTTCAGCCCCGTCATCGCCGCGCCCATGGCGGCGCCGAGAATCGCCTGCTCGGAGATCGGCGTGTCGCGCACGCGCAACGGCCCGAACTGCTCATAGAGCCCGACAGTCGCCTTGAATACGCCGCCGGCCTTGGCGACGTCTTCGCCGAGGAAGACGACGTCGTTGTCGCGCTTCATTTCCTGGGCGATGCCGCGGATCACCGCGTCACGATAGGTGATTTCCGCCATGATCAGTTTCTCCACGCCCAGCCGCCGTCGGCATAGACGTCGGTGGTGAGGATATCGGCCGGCGGCATCGGCGCCGCCTTGCAGGTTTCGGTCGCGTCATCGACTTCCCTACGCACCGAAGCGTCGATCTCGGCGATCACCTTGTCGCTGACGCCGAACTGCTGCAGCCGCTCGCGGTAGATCTTGATTGGATCGCGCTCCTTCCACTTCTCCAGCTCGCCCTCGGGGCGATACTTCGCCGGGTCGGCGCGCGAATGGCCGGAGTGACGATAGGTCAGCGCCTCGATCAGCGATGGCCCCTCGCCGGCCCGCGCCTTGGCGAAGGCCTTCTGCGCGGTGCGATAAACGGCGTCGGCATCGTTGCCGTCGATGATGATGCGCTCGAGGCCGTAGGAGGCGGCGCGGTCAGCGGCCGGATGCGGCACCGCCGTGACATCGCCGATCGGCGTGTATTCCATGTAGAGGTTGTTCTCGCAGACGAAGACCACCGGCAGCTTCCAGATCGCGGCGAAGTTCAGCGCTTCGTGGAAGGCGCCGATATTGGTGGTGCCGTCGCCGAAGAAGCAGACCGACACGTCCTTGTCGCCCTTGTATTGCGCACGCCAGGCGGCGCCGCAGGCGATGGGCAGATGCGCGCCTATGATGGCATAGGAACCCATGACGCCATGCTCTTCCGACGTCAGATGCATCGAGCCGCCCTTGCCGCGCATCAGGCCGTTGTCGCGCTGCATCAGTTCGCCGAGCACCTTCTCGACCGAGACGCCGCGCGCCAAAGTGTGGGCGTGGCCGCGATAGGTGCAGAACGACAGGTCGCCTTTCTGCATCGCCTCGGCAAAGCCCGACGCCACCGCTTCCTGACCGAGCGACAGGTGACTCGTGCCCTTCACCAGATTTTGCAGGAAGAGATCGTAGGCGCGCTGCTCGGCCTCGCGGATGCGGAGTTGCGAGCGATACATCGCCAGCCGCTTGGCCTCACCGATATCGTCATTCAGCCCCGAGCCGGGTGCCTGGGCCCGGTCTTGTACCGTCGCCATAAGGGGATTTCCTCGCCGCCGGAAACCGGCTTGTTTTCGTTATCGGGGCGGAAACTTAGCCCTGATGCTCTCGGCGCTGCAACTGCCGGAGGGCCGCCAGACGTGCCACCTCAGTCGGCGGTGGGACGGCCGTCCGCGGCGGTCCTGCCCACCTTGCGCTCGCGGTACAGGAGATAGAGGCCGGAGCCGACCACGATCAGCCCACCGACGATGGTCCAGTGGTGTGGCACGTCACCGAAGATGAGGAAGCCCCAGGTCGTGGTCCAGACGAGCTGCGTGTAGATGAACGGCGCTAGCGTCGACGCCGGCGCCAGCCGATGGGCGCGGATGAGCAGATAGTGGCCGGTGCTGCCGAAGGCGCCGATGGCGACCATCAGCAGGACAGTGAGCCAGTCCGTCGGCGCGCTCCAGACGAACGGCACGATCGGCAGCATCGCCACCGTGCCGAGCAGGTTGGAATAGAACAACGTCGTCTCGCTGGAATCGCTGCGCGACAGCACACGCGTCGAGATCGAGTAGAGCGCGTAGCAGATCGCGCCGCCAAACGAGAGCAGCGCCGCCGGATGCAAGCCGCCGAACCCCGGCCGCGCCACCAACAGCACGCCGATGAAACCGATGCCGATAGCGATCCAGCGCCGCCACCCCACCCACTCGCCGAGGATCGGCCCACACAGCACCGCCACCAGGAACGGCGTCGAGAACAGGATCGACAACGCCTCGTCGAGCTGCAGGAACTGCAAGGCGAAGAAATTGAGGCCCGTCGAGCCGAACAGCAGGGCCGCGCGGCCGGTTTGCAGCCACGGCCGGCGAGTCACCAGCATGCCCGGCTTGGTCAGCGGGTTCATGAACAACAGCGCCAGCACGAAAGCGCCGGTATAGCGGACCCAGACGACCTGTAGCGGATGCATCGAATGCAACAGGTATTTGCCCGTTGCATCGATGCAGGAGAAT
>JAHCKF010000191.1 GCA_026125925.1 Pseudolabrys sp. | reverse complement strand
CGATGCGGGTCAGCGAGTCGATCTGCTCAGCGACGGTGCAGCACACGCCCGGCATGGCGAGGTTGATGCGTGGGCCGAGCTGTTCGCGGGTCAGGCTCGCCGCATGGACGAGGAAGCCGACGGCGGAGCGCGGCGAGGCATGGGTATGCCTCACGGTATCGGCGACCGGCAGGATCGCTTCCTGGCCGGCCAGCGGCTCGCGGATGATGCCGGAGAAGAAACCGGAGGCCGCTTTGTTCGGCTTGCCGGGGCGCACGCAGATGGTCGGCAGGCGGATGCCGACGCCGTCGAGGAAGCCGCGGCGATTGTAGTCGGCGAGCAGGAGTTCGCTGATCGCCTTCTGCGTGCCGTAGGAGGTGAGCGGCGTCAGGTGGAAGTCGTCGGGGATCGCATGCGGGAACGGCGCGCCATAGACCGCGATCGACGAGGTGAAGATGAACTTCGGATGGTAATTTTCGGTGTGGCGGATGGCCTCGAGCAGCGCGCGGGTGCCATCGAGGTTGACGTGATAGCCCTTGTCGAAATCGATCTCGGCTTCGCCGGACACAACGCCCGCGAGGTGGAAGATCACCTCGGGCTTCTCGGCGATCAGCTTCTCGGCGGCGCCGGGTGCGGCCAGGTCGCCGGTGACGATATCGACTTTGCCGGCAAAGCCGGCCGGCTTTTCCGCGGCGACGACGTCGGTCAGCGTGAATTTGTCGATCGGCTTGCCGTTCAGCCCGCCGTCCTTGACCAGGCGAGCGGTCAGCTTGCGCCCGATCATGCCGGCTGCGCCGGTCACCACTACGTGCATGTCGCGTTTCCTCTTTTTACTTTCTTGAGCTTGCTTACGCTTTTACGTCGTCGTCGTCATCGGCCGGCTGGTAGCGGTCGAGATGCCGCAGGTCCGGAAACAGGCCCATCCACACACCGGCGATGATCAGCGAGCCTATGCCGCCGATCAAGACCGAGTTTACGGCGCCGAGCCAACCGGCGACGGCGCCGGCCTCGAAGTCGCCGAGCGTATTCGACGAGCCGACAAAAAGGTAGTTGATGGCGCTGACCCGCCCGCGCATGTGGTCCGGCGTCTCGATCTGCACCAGGCTGAAGCGGATGACGACGCTCACCGCATCGGACGCCCCGAGCACGGCGAGCGCCAGCATCGACAACGGCAGCCAGGTGGACAGCCCGAAGACGACGGTGGCGACGCCGAACACCGCAACCGAGATGAACATCTTGCGGCCGAGGTGGCGTTCGACCGGATAGCGCGAAAGGACGATCGCCGTCAGCAGCGCGCCGACCGCCGGCGCCGAGCGTAACAGGCCGAAGCCGACGGGCCCGGCGGCGAGAATGTCCTTGGCAAAGATCGGCAGCAGCGCCGTGGCGCCGCCGAGCAGCACGACGAACAGGTCGAGCGTGATGACGCCGAGCAGGCGGCTGCGGCTGCGAATGAACTCGAAGCCGGCCAGTGCCGAGCGCAACGTCGGTGGGTCGCGGCTCGGCACATTGCCCTTGACCCGGACCAGGCCGAGGCAGGCGAGCGCCGCGACGAAGAACACCACGCACACGGCGCTGACGGCCCGGGGCTCCACGGCATAGAGGAAGCCGCCGAGTGCCGGGCCGCAGATGACGGCGGCCTGGTTGGCCGAGGTCCAGGCGGCGACCGCGCGCGGCAAAAGGCGTGCCGGCACGGTCGCCGGCACCAGCGAATGGCCGGTCGGTAATTCGAAGGCGCGTGCGCAGCCGATGGCAAAGACGACGGCAAACAGCAGTTCGCGGCTCAACCAGCCGGCGAACATGGCCGCCGTCACGATAGCGGCGCAGAGTGCGTAGACCGCCAGAGCGAGCCGCACGATCAGTCGCCGGTCATAGCGGTCGGCGGCATGGCCGATCGCCAAAGTGAGAACGACCGCCGGAATGAACTGCAGCAGCCCGATCAGGCCGAGATCGAAAGCGCTGCCGGTGATGGCGTAGATCGACCAGCCGATCACCACCGCAAGCGCCTGATAGCCGATCGTCGCGAGCAATCGGGTGAACCACAGCAGAACGAAAGGCCGTTCGCGGAACAACTGATCGGCCGACGACGCCTGCTCGTCGCTCATCCGGCGGCGCCATTCAGTTCACTCAACGATGACTTCTGTCTGCCCGCCGAATCGAAATTGTCCGGCGCCAGCCAGCGTTCGAACGCCGCCTTACGCGCCGGCCACTCGCTGTCCATCATCGAATACCAAGCGGTGTCGCGGTTGCGGCCCTTGACGATGATGGCGTTGCGGAACACGCCTTCGAACGCGAAGCCGTATCGCAAAGCGGCGCGCCGCGACGGCGCATTGAGCGCGTTGCATTTCCACTCGTAGCGGCGATAGCCGAGCGAGTCGAAGACGTAGCGGGCGAGGAGATACTGCGCTTCGCTGGCCAGCCTCGTCTGCTTCAGCGCCGGTGAGTAGAGCACGTTACCGACCTCGATCACGCGTGCCTCCGGGCGGATCTCCATCAGCGTGAAATAGCCGCCGGCGCGACCGTTCTCATCGATGATGGCGTAGGCGTAAGGGTCGGCGAGCCCGGCGCGTTTGGCGACGAACTCGGCGAAGATTTCCGGGTCGCTGAACGGGCCGTCGCCCATATAGGTCCACAGGTCATCGTTGCCTTTGACGGCATCCCACAGATCGGCGGTGTGATGGCTCTGCAGCTTTTCGATGCGGCCGTAGAGGCCCTCGATGGTCTCCGGCTGTGGACGCCGGGCCGGCGTCGTATCGACCTTGAGGCCGACCGGCTGGCCGGTGCCGGGCAGAGGCTCCGACTGCAACTTGAAATCCGGCATGTCGGTCTACGGCTTCGATGGCTTGTTTCTGGCAAAGAACGCATCCAGCTCGGAGCCGGAGATGATGCCGCCGAGGCGATCGAATTTGCCGTCTTGCGCGATCAGCGTCGCAGCCTTGATGAAAGCGTCCAAAGCGACGCGCGCCAGCGCACCGCCGACACTGATGCGGCGGACGCCCATTCCAGCGATATCCTGGACCGTCAGGCCGGTGGCCGAGGACATCAGCAGATTGACCGGTTTCGGCGCCACGGCTTTGACAACGGCTTCGATCTGCTCGCGGCTCTTGATGCCGGGCACGTAGAGGCAATCGGCGCCGGCCTCGGCGAAGGCGGTCAGGCGGCGGATGGCATCGTCGAGATCGGGACGGCCGTGCAGGAAGCCCTCGGCGCGTCCGGTCAGCAGCACGCCGGAGCCGGACTTGTCGATCGCCTGCCGCGCCGCGCGCACGCGGGCGACGGCCTTGTCGAAGTCGTAGAGCGGGTTGCTTTCGTCGCCGGTGAAATCTTCAATCGACAAGCCGGCGACGCCGGTGTCGATGCAGCGCCGGACATTGTCGGCGACGGCTTCCGGCTCGTGCGCATAGCCGTTCTCGAAATCGGCGTTCAGCGGGATGTCGGTCGCGGCGGCGAGCTCGGCATAATGCGCCAGCACGGTATCGCGACCGAGCGCGCCATCCGCGAAGCCGAGCGAATAGGCGTGGCCCGAACTGGTGCTCGCCAGCGCCGGGAAGCCGAGGCTCTGCAAATACAGCGCGCTGCCAACGTTCCACGGATTGGGAATGACGAAACAGCCGGCTTTGTGCAGTTCCCTGAACGCATGTCGCTTCTCAGTGACGCTTGCCATGGCCGGCTCCGGTTATCCTGCGATAAGCGGCCGGGACCGTGCCATGGTTACGCCAGTTTGGACAATGCCAATCCTTGATGGACCAATGAATGGCGGTCATGCCCGCCGGGTAGACCCGGTGAAGCTCGTGGCGGTGGCTGGCGCGCCGATCGGCTTGCCGGGTGGGCGCGACATCTCGCCGGGTGCCGAGCGCGCCAGGATCAGGCGGCCCTGCGAATCGAAGGAGCCGGCGACGGCCTTCGGTCGGCCGTTGAGCAGGAAGGTGCTCAGGCTGCGCTGCGTGCGTTCCGGCAGGTCGAGATAGGCCCGGATCAGTTCGATGATGCCCGGCTCGCGCGTCCAGTAATACAGTTCGAGCAGCCGGCTGGTGTCGGCGCCGTCGTTGAGGATCGTCTTGATCACCTCGCGCACCTCGTCGTTGCGCTCGTTGTCGCCGCCGTCGAAGCCGTCACCGCGTTTTGCGTTACGTGGCATGTTCCACCTGCGGGATCAGTGGAAGCTGCGGTCCGCGCCGGACCAGCACGGAGCCTGTAATGCCGCCGAGAGCACGCGCCCGATCGCGACTCGATTCGCGCACTTCGACCTCGGCTGCGATCGCCCATTGGTTCTCGATCAAGGTCGGCAGGCCGAGCGGACGCACGACGAAGCCGGCCTCATGCAGCCGCGGCAGCCACCACGTCTCGATCACGGCGGAGTAATGCGTGATGCCTTCGTCGAGCCCGAACTCCTGGACGGCGGCGAGCATCATGCAATCGGTGCGGCCGGAGCGGCGCTCGCGCACCACGAAATAGCGCGACGCTTCCCAGACGCTAGGCCCTGTCGGCACGCCCTTCACGGCGGCGAGCTCGGGGAAAATGTCGCTCAGCATGTGCGACGCCGTGGTCGGCGTCAGGCGCTGGCCGCCGACGACGCGTTCGCCGTCGATGGCAATGAGATAAACCGTATCGTCACGGTCGTAGCTGTCGATGTCGCGGCCATCCGCGCGCGCAACGGCGCGCCAGCCGCGTTCGGTGACGAATACGTCGTGCCGAATGCGGTGATAATTGTCGAGCGTAGTCTCATAAAGATGGCGATTGGCTGATGTCACCACGTGTATTTGGGTCATGCGAACTCTCCACCCCCAAAAGTTCCATGATGGGGAGTTCGCGATAATTAATGACCTCTGACTATTGTAATTGTTTACATATCCGGTGCCGTGCGACGGCGGGCGTGCGCACGCGTTGCGCGTTTGCTTCACTTAAACCGGTTGGGAGGATTACGGGCTGATCAAGCGCTGCTGCAGCGCTTTCACCACGGCATGGGTCTTGTTCTGCGCTCGCAATTTGCGCGCGGCGCGCACCGAATATTCGTCCACCGTGCGCTTCGACAGGTTCATGATTTCGGCAACCTCGGCCGACGTCTTGCCAACCGCCGTCCAGGTCAGCACTTCGCGTTCGCGCACCGTCAGCCGGTCGAATCGGCTTTCGTTCTTTTGCGTCATCAACCGGCGGATGCGCTCGAACGCGTACATGCCCATAAGGTGGATCGCCGGCTTGGTGCGCGGCGACAAATCGAGGTTGACGCCGCCGAGCGAGACGCAGGCCTCGTAACCGGTCAGGCCGTGAATCGGAATGCAGAAGCCGTTCGACATGCGGAAGTCGACGGCGCGGTTCATCACCTCGAGCGCGCGCGGTTCGGTATCGCGATTGAACGGCGCCTCGTTCCAGTCGAACGGATTGACGCTGTTGCGGCACAGCCGGACCACCGGATCGACGGCGACGTAATTCTGCTTGATGTAGATTTCGAACCAGCCCTGCGGCCACTTGCGCGCCAGCACCATTTGTTCGGCTTTCTGGTGCGGATTGGGCAGACCGGTGAGGATGAAGTTCTCGAAACCGAAACGGCCGAGCGACTTCTCCATCTGGTTCATGATGTCGTCGGGGCTGCCGAGATTTTCCAGCAGCTCGATGAAGGCAAACGCCTCGTGGGCGTGGTCAAAGCTCGCCGATTCCATCGTGTCGACGCCGGCTCCGTATCAGTGGCCGAGGCGGCTTTTCGCGGCCGCCGACCGATAACCCGCAAGGCTCAAATCACAGGCCGTCTGCGTATAAGTCCGCTGCTGCCATCAGTGATGATTTTAGGCGAAAGCAGTTGTTCCGTCATCCAAATCTAAAGTCTCGGTTGCGCCCGGTATAGCCTGCAGATTGCCGACGGCCGGCGCAACCCTGACCTGAATCTCTTGCCCCGCATTTCAACCGGGGATGGCCGGGACGGGGGGTGGCTCCGTTGCTTTTGGCTGGGCGATGGGGTGAAGTGCGGCGCAAAATCGAACCCGGCCGGGAGGCTTCCCCAATGCTCAAGACGATCGCGGCTTTTGACCGCATCGGCGAGGAAAATGCGTTCGCGGTACTCGCCCGCGCCAATGCCCTGGCCGCCCAGGGCCGCGACATCATCAGCCTCGGCATCGGCCAGCCGGATTTCCGAACCCCGGATTTCATCGTCGAGGCCGCCGTCAAGGCGTTGCGCGACGGGCACCACGGCTACACCGCCGCCAACGGCATTCTGCCGCTGCGCGAGGCCGTCGCCGCCAACCTGCACAAGCGCTACGGCGTCGAGGTCTCGCCTGAGAGCGTCATGATCATGCCCGGCGGCAAGCCGACGATGTTCATGTCGATCCTGATGTTCGGCGAGCCCGGCGCGGAGATCATGTATCCCGATCCCGGCTTCCCGATCTATCGCTCCATGATCGAATATACCGGCGCGACGCCGGTGCCAGTGCCGATCCGCGAGGAGAACGGCTTCGCGTTCTCGGCGGAAGAAACGCTGAAGCTGATCACACCGAAGACGCGGCTGATCATCGTCAATTCGCCCGCCAATCCGACCGGCGGCGTGACGCCCAAGAGCGAAGTCGACAAGCTGGTCGCCGGCCTCGAGAAATGGCCGGACGTCGCCATCATGTCGGATGAGATCTACGACCACATGGTCTATGACGGCGAGAAGCATGTCTGCCTGCTGTCATATCCGTCGATCCGCGATCGGTTGATCCTGCTCAATGGCTGGTCGAAGACCTATGCCATGACCGGCTGGCGTCTGGGCTACGCGATTTTCCCGGGCAAGCTCTACGACTACGCGCGCAAGCTCGCCGTCAACCTGCATTCCTGCGTCAACGCCTCGGCGCAATATGCCGGCCTTGCGGCGCTCACAGGGCCGCAGGACGAAGTCGTCAAAATGATCGCCGAGTTCG
>JAHCKF010000190.1 GCA_026125925.1 Pseudolabrys sp. | reverse complement strand
CCGAGACGATGATGGCGACCGAGACCGTGACGGCGAATTCGCGGAACACGCGGCCGACCATGCCGCCCATCAGCAGCACCGGAATGAACACGGCGATCAGCGAGAACGTGATCGACACGATGGTGAAGCCGATTTCGCGGGCGCCCTTCAGCGCCGCCTCGAACGGCCGCATGCCGCCCTCGATGTGGCGGACGATGTTCTCCAGCATGACGATGGCGTCGTCGACCACGAAGCCGACCGACAAGGTCAGCGCCAGCAGCGTCATGTTGTTGATGGAAAAGCCGAACAGGTACATGGCGGCGCAGGTGCCGACCAGCGAGATCGGCACCGCCATCGCCGGGATGATGGTCGCCGAGACTTTGCGCAGGAACAGGAAGATCACCATGATGACGAGCGCAATGGCGATCGCCAGCGTCTCCTGCACGTCATGAACGGCGTCGCGGATCGAGATCGAGCGGTCGAACAGCGGCGCCATGCTGATCGCCGGCGGAATTTGCGCGCGTGCCGTCACCAGCGCATTGCGCACCAGGTCGACCACCTCGACCGTATTGGCGTCCGGCTGGCGCTGCACGGCGAGCACGATGGCGCGGGCGTCGTTGAACCAGGTCGCAACCTTGTCGTTCTCGACGCTGTCGACGACGCGCGCCACCTCGCTGAGCTTGATCGGCGCGCCGTTGACGTATTTGACCACGACTTCGCGATAATCGGCGGCGCGGCGCATGGAACTGGTGGCGAGCAGCGTCAGCGATTGCTTCGGCCCGTCGAGGGTGCCGACCGGCGCCGCCGAGTTGGCCTTGGAAATGACGCTGCGGATTTCGTCGAGCGAGATGTTGCGCGCCGCCGCGGCGGCCGGATCGACCTGGACGCGGACGGCGAATTTCTGCGCGCCATAGACCGCCACCTGGGCGACGCCGCTGAGCTGCGACAGTTGCGGCGCCAGCACGGTCTCGGCGTAGTCGTCGATGACCGACAGCGGCATGGTGTCGGAGCGCATCGACACATAGAGCACCGGGAAGTCGCCCGGGTTGACCTTGCGGAACGACGGCGGCGTCGTCATTTCCACCGGCAGCTTGCGTTGCGCCGTGGTCAGCGCCGTCTGCACGTCGAGCGCGGCGCCGTCGATGTCGCGGCCGAGATCGAACTGAATGGTGATCGAGGTATTGCCCGACGACGATGACGAGGTCATCGACGAGATGCCGGCGATGGTCGAGAGCTGGCGCTCGATCGGCGAAGCCACCGAGGCCGCCATGGTTTCCGGCGAGGCGCCGGGCAGGTTCGCGGTGATGCGGATGGTGGGGAAGTCGACCGCCGGCAGCGCGGCGACCGCGAGCAACCGATATCCGAAGACGCCGAGCACGATGACCGAGGCGATCATCAGCGTGGTCAGCACCGGCCGGCGAATACAGATCTCGGAGATGTTCATGCTGGTGAGCCTGCTCGACCTGTTCGATCCGTCCTGATTTTCCGCCGGTGCAACGTGATGTGACTGCCCCGCCTCAGCTTGCTTCCGCCTTGTCCTGTTGCGCCACCGGCTTGCCGCCGGTGCGCGGACTGATCTTGCTGCCGTTCGACAACTGCAACTGGCCATCGGTGACGACGGTCTCGCCGCCCTTGAGGCCCGAGGTGACGATCGACAGATCGCCGACCTGACGCTCGACCTTCACCGGCTGCACCTTGGCCTGGTCGCCATCGACCAGGAAGACGAAGGTACCGGTCTGGCTGACCTGCACCGCGGTCGACGGCACAACGACCGCCTCCTCGCTGCGCAAGGTCATCTCGGCCGTGACCAGCGTGCCCGGCCACAGCAGTTCATCGGTGTTCGGCATCGTCGCCCGCAAGGTCGCCATGCCCGTCGTCGGATCGATGGTGTTCTCGATCATCGACACCTTGCCCTGGGCGCGCTTGCTCTGCCCCGGTATGGCCACCTGAACGGTGGCGGTGCCGGCCGAAATCGCGTCGCGGATCGCCGGCAGGTTCTTTTGCGGCACCGTGAAGGAGACGTAGACCGGCGCCATCTGGATGATCGTAGCCATCGGCTGCGCGTCGGCCTGCCGCACGAAATTGCCGACCTTGACGTTGGCGGCGCTGATCAGACCGGTGATCGGCGCGGTGACGTCGCAGTACGAACGCTGCGCCTTGAGATTGTCGAGCGTGCCCTGGTCCGACTTGATCGCGGCGGTGAAAATGTCTTCCTGGGTCTTGGCGTTGTCCAGGTTGACGGTCGGCGTCGCCGCCTTGGCGACCAGATCGGTGTAACGCTGCACGTCGCGTTGCGCGCCGGCGAGCTGCGCGCGGTCGCGCGCGAGATTGCCCTCGGTCACCGCGATCAGCGCTTCGGTGACGCGGCAGTCGAGCGTGAACAGCTTGTCGCCTTTGGTGACATGGGCGCCGTCGGCGAAGTGGACGGCGGTGATGGCGGTGTCGACGCGGGCCTTGAGGGCGACGCTGGCGATCGGAGTGACGGTGCCGAGCGCATCAAGCCGCACGGGAACTTGCTTGCGCTCGGCCTTGCCGATCTCGACTGGTACTGCGCGCGCAGCCGGGGCACGGCTGGCCTGCGCATGGGCATCGCCCTTGTCAGGCGTCCAGACTCCCCGGGTGATCACCGCGACGCCGATCAAGGCAAGCACGGCCACCCCAAATAGCCATTTGCGTGTCGTCATTCTCGTTCTTCTGTGAACCCGGGGACTTCAGCGCCCCACCCCCGGATGTTCTCCCTCTGCCGGCGAATTCCCGGCCACAATATGGCCTTTGGCGCCGTGCTGGGCGCCTGTGTATCATATTAACGCGCGTTATGGCACTTCCCTGCGGCGGTCTGGTAAAGAGCGCCGGCTATTTATTTGGCCCGCGTTTATGTGCTCTTTACGCGGCGGACCGCGAAACCCACCTGCCGGACACCCCGACATGCGAATAGCCACCTGGAACGTCAACTCGATTCGCCAGCGCCTCGACAGCCTGCAGGCCTGGTTGAAGGAGCGGTCGCCGGACATCGTCTGTCTGCAGGAGATCAAGTGCCAGGATGATGCTTTCCCGCGGGAGACCTTCGAGGCCATGGGCTATAACGTCGCAGTCCACGGCCAGAAGACCTTCAACGGCGTGGCGCTGCTGTCCAAATACC
The DNA here is from genome assembly GCA_026125925.1 of Pseudolabrys sp. The sequence goes on along the minus strand of JAHCKF010000190.1, from coordinate 3,749 downwards.
CCTTCGACGAGGTCGCCCCCGGCCTGATCGGCGACGAGGCCGACGTGCAGGCCCGCTTCCTCGAGGCCTTGGTCTCGACCAAGACCGGCGTCGTGCGGGTGGTCAGTTTGTACCTGCCCAACGGCAATCCGGCCCCCGGGGACAAATACGATTACAAGTTGCGCTGGATGGACCGGCTGATCGCCTTCTCGCGCGAGCGCCTCAAGCTCGAAGAACCGCTGGTGCTGGCCGGCGATTACAACGTCATCCCGGCCGCGCTCGATGCCAAGCGTCCGGAGGTCTGGGTCAACGACGCGCTGTTTCTGCCGCAGACGCGCGAGCGCTTCCGCGCGCTGATCAACCTCGGATTCACGGACGCGATCCGCGCCGTCAATGACGCCGGCGACGTCTATAGCTTCTGGGATTATCAGGCCGGCGCCTGGCAGAAGAACGACGGCATCCGCATCGACCATCTGCTGCTGTCGCCGCAGGCGGCCGACAAGCTCACCGATGCCGGCATCGACAAGCACGTGCGCTCCTGGGACAAGCCTTCGGATCACGTACCGGTCTATGTCGATCTCGATATCGATGGACGCTGACCGACGATCAGGCGCCGCGCCCGAGGCCGCATTCACTACCCATTAGCCCGAAATGCCGTGATCCGGTCCGATTGCCATCGCAACGGCCGATGACTCCGCGCGCCTTCGATCGATCGAGGTTTCGCACTGCTGCATGTCATTTGATCATATGTCTCGCACATTAATTTGAAATACAGCGGAACGCTTTTTGCAGTGCACCGTTGGAGCTGCACTGGGGTGGGCCGTACCGAACATGACAATGCGTATCCTCTTCGCGACGCCGGAGCTCGAAGGCCTGGTCCAGGTCGGCGGTCTTGCGGCGGTTTCTGCGGCTTTGCCGCGAGCGCTCAGGCAGCAAGCCGATACGCGGATCGTCATCCCCGGCTATCGCAGCGTCGTCCAGAAGCTGGGGCCGGTCGATGTCATCGGCACGTGCAAACCCTTCGCCGATCTCCCCGGCTGTTCGGTCGCCCGCTCCAAGACGGCTGACGGCACCATCCTCTATGTCGTGCTGTCGCCCGAACTGTTCCAGCGTGCAGGCGGCCCCTACACCGACGACCGGGGTCGCGACTGGGTCGACAACGATGTGCGCTTTGCCCGCTTTGCGCTCGCAGCTGCCCAATTGGCGAGCGGTGCCGTCGATCCCGAATGGTCGGCCGATCTCGTGCACGCCAATGACTGGCCGACGGCGTTGGTCCCCGCTTACCTCGCCTGGCAAGGCAGCCGCCTGCCGACCGTCCTCACCATTCACAATCTCGCCTACCAGGGCCTGTTCGGCTGCGACACGCTCGGACGCATCGGCGCGCCGTCGAGCGCTTTCCAGATCGATGGACTGGAATTCTACGGCAAGGTGTCGTTCCTCAAAGGCGGTTTGGTCTATGCCTCGCATCTGACCACGGTCAGCGAGACCTATGCCCGCGAGATCACCACGCCGGAACTCGGCTGCGGCCTCGAGGGCCTGCTGGCCAAGCGCTGGCGCGATCAGGAACTCACGGGCATCCTCAACGGCATCGACGACACCTGGGACCCCCGCACCTGCCCCGGCCTCATGCAGCCGTTCGAGGCCGGAGACTGGCGTGCCCGCAGCGTCAACGGCAGCCAGGTTCGCAAGCAGTTCGGCCTGGCGCTATCGCGCGGCCCGCTGTTCGGCATCGTGGCGCGGCTCGTCTATCAGAAGGGTCTCGATCTGGTTCTGGCGACGGCCGAGACCATCCTCGCTTCGGGCGGCCAGATTGTCATCATGGGCCGCGGCGAGCCGGAGATCGAACGGGCATTGACGAATGCGCAGAAGCGCCGGCCGGACGACATGGCGGTGGCGCTACGTTTCGACGACACCGAAGCCCGCATGATTTTCGCCGGCAGCGACTTCTATCTGATGCCGTCTCGCTTCGAGCCCTGCGGCCTGAGCCAGATGTATGCCCAGCGCCTCGGCTCGCTGCCGATTGGCCGCAACACCGGCGGTCTCGCCGAGACCATCAACGACAACCAGACCGGCTTCCTGTTCAACCAGTCGTCGTCGGAATCTCTGCTCGGTGGCATCTGCCGGGCCTAGGCCGCCTTCGGCCAGCCGGAGCGGCTTAACAAGATGCGCGAAGGGGCGATGGCCAAGTCTTATGAGTGGACGAAATCCGCCGGAAGCTATCGCTCGCTGTACAGCCGCCTGGCGGCTGCCTGATCCGCGAGGATCGCGCGTCAGTCGCGCCGGCTTTCCATCCAGCGCTTGAGATAGACGAGCGCCAGCGCGCGCTCATCCTCGGTCGACTGCGCATAGGCGCTGTCATAGAGCTTCTCGACCCAGGTCTCGTCGGGGCTGGCGCGTGAGGCATCCCGCGCCAAGGTCAGCCACATCAGGCCGCGCGCCGCCTGGCGCGGTACGTGATCGCCGGCGAACAGCATGGCACCCAACATCGCCTGCGCCTTGCACTGGCCCTTCTGCGCGGACAGGCCGAACCAGCGCGCCGCGGTGCGCGGATCGTGCGGCGCACCGGTGCCGTTGAGATAGAGCCGCGCCAGATAATACTGGGCGTCGGCGTCGCGGAAGTACGACGCGGCATAATCGAACATCTGCCGCGCCCGCTCCGGCTCGGCCTTGATCTTGGTGTTGGGAATGCCATCGAGATAATAGTGGCCGAGCGCAACGAAAGCCGAGGCTACGAAGCGCGACTGCGGCCCGTCCGGATTGTCGTCGGCATGGTTGGCGGCGATGCTGCGGAAATATTCGAAAGCCTTGAGATCGTCCTGCGCGACGCCGTCGCCGGCCTGATACATGCGGCCGAGCTTCCACTGCGCCACGGCATGACCGCGCTCGGCGGCATATTCGAGCGAGAGCAGCGCCTTTTCCTTATCGCCGGTCTTGAGCCAGTGCGCGCCGGTGCGGAACGCCTCGTTCATCGACTTCGACGCCCGCGGCGCTGCCGCTACGACGTCATCGTCGGATTTCGAGCCGTCGAATGCGAGCGCCGGCGCGACCACGACCGCGAGGGTCAGGCCGAGACCGAGCGTTGCCCAACGCAAATGTGCGTCAGCCGTCCGCATAGCACTCCTTTTCAGCCGCCCCGCCCGGATGCGTGACCGCGCCATCAACGGCCGGACCGACCTGTTGCGCGTATTTCCAGAGATAGCCCGAAGTGAAATGCGTCTCGCGCGGCTTCCAGTCTTTCTTGCGCGCGGCGAGTTCGTCGTCGGTCAGCTTGACGTCGATGGTGCCGTTCACGGCGTCGATGGTGATGATGTCGCCGTCCTTGATGAGCGCGATCGGACCGCCGACCGCCGCTTCGGGGCCGACATGGCCGATGCAGAAGCCGCGCGTCGCGCCGGAGAAACGGCCGTCGGTGATCAACGCCACCTTGCCGCCCATGCCCTGGCCGTACAGCGCCGCCGTGGTCGACAGCATCTCGCGCATGCCCGGGCCGCCGCGCGGGCCTTCGTAGCGGATGACGAGAACTTCGCCTTCTTTGTATTGTTTGTTCTTCACGGCCTCGAAACAGGCTTCCTCGCCGTCGAAGCAGCGCGCCGGGCCGGAGAACTTGAGTTCGCTCATGCCGGCGACCTTCACGATCGCGCCCTGCGGAGCCACGTTACCTTTGAGGCCGACGACGCCGCCGGTGACGGTGATCGGCTTGTCCGCCGGACGCACGACGTCCTGGTTCGGATTCCACTTCACCGACTTCAGGTTCTCGGCAATGGTACGCC
>JAHCKF010000019.1 GCA_026125925.1 Pseudolabrys sp. | reverse complement strand
GCTCCAGACGCTTCTGCTTCTGCGCCAGCCACGAGGTGTAGTTGCCCTCGTAGGGAATGCCGCGGCCGTGATCGAGTTCGAGGATCCAGCCGGTGACGTTGTCGAGGAAGTACCGGTCATGGGTGACGATCAGGATCGCGCCCGGATAATTGCGCAGATGGCCTTCGAGCCAATTCACGCTCTCGGCGTCGAGATGGTTGGTCGGTTCGTCGAGCAGCAAGAGGTCGGGTGCGTCGAGCAGCAGCTTGCACAGCGCGACGCGGCGCTTTTCACCGCCCGACAGCTTCGACACGTCGGCGTCGTCCGGCGGGCAGCGCAGCGCGTCCATCGCCAGATCGACTTGGCTGTCGAGATCCCACAAATTCTTGGCGTCGATCTCGTCCTGGAGCTTGGCCATTTCGTCGGCGGTCTCGTCGGAATAATTGACGGCGAGCTCGTTGTAGCGGTCGAGGATCGCCTTCTTGGCGGCGACGCCCTCCATGACGTTCTCGCGCACGGTCTTGTTGGGGTCGAGCTGCGGTTCCTGCTCGAGGTAGCCAACGCGGGCGCCTTCGGCGACCCAGCCGTCGCCGGAATATTCGGTGTCGATGCCGGCCATGATGCGCAGCAGCGTCGATTTACCGGAACCGTTGACGCCCAGCACGCCGATCTTGGCGTCCGGGTAGAAGGACAGGTGAACGTTATCCAGCACCTTCTTGCCGGCCGGATAGGCCTTGGTGAGGCCCTGCATATGGTAGATGAACTGGCGTCCGTTCATGACGTCAAAAACCCCTCAAATCCGGCCCAATTGACCACGGCGCGCAAGTCGCGAGGCGCGCGAGCACGCAGCCAACCCCAATGTCGGGAAATCTAGGCTCGATGTAGCGATCGGAACCCGTCAGGGCAAGCGGTGGCTTGCCCCCTCCGGGCCGTCGCCGGGCGGTAAAAGTCTGGAAAGGCTAGCGCCAGATTTATCTCAATTTTTCGCCCGCGCCGACGTTTGCCAACGGGGCTTTAACAGCTGAACCGCCAGGATGGCGCAGCATGAACCTTGGCCGCCGAACCAGCGACCAAGGGTGGCGGGCGATGGTGCCCGTTCCTTTTCGAGGTTGACGTGTCATGGGTCGGGCAATCCTGGCCATCTCCGGTTCCGCGGCGGGCATCCTGAACCGCCCCATCTGGTCACTCGGCGCTTCGGCCGCCGGCTTCTGGCGCCAACTCACCCACCTGATGTTCGACACCTACCACCCGGAACGCCACTATATGCGCGGCCCGGGCCCGGCCTGCGCTGCCAAACGCCGCCCCGAGCAGAACTGATCCGCACGCCAAATCCCTTTCCTTTCCCCGGTCCACCCTTAAGGTGGCGCCGCCCGGTCCCTGCCCGGGCGTTTGGGAAGGAAAATGCACATGCTTCGGGCCGCTATTCTCGACGATTACCAGGACGTCGCGCTGAAATACGCCGACTGGTCGCCGGTCGCTCAGGACGTCGAGGTGACGGTATTCAATGAGCCTTTCAGGGATCAGGCTGAGGCGATCGAGAAGCTCCAGGGGTTCCAGATCGTCGCCGGCATGCGCGAGCGCACGCCCTTTCCCCGTGCCGTGATCGAGGCTCTGCCGGACCTCAAGCTGCTCATTACCACCGGCGCCCGGAACAATTCCTTCGACCTCAAGGCCGCGGCCGAGCGCGGCATCACCGTCTGCGGCACCGGCACCTTCGGCAACCCGACGGTCGGCATCGTCTTCGGCCTGATCCTGGAACTGACCCGGCGGATCGGCTTCGAAAATGCCCGCCTCAAGGCCGGCGCGCCTTGGCAGGTCACGATCGGTCAGGACCTCGAAGGTCTCACGTTGGGCATCGTCGGTCTGGGCAAGCTCGGCACCCGCGTCGCCGCGGTCGGCAAGGCCTTCGGCATGAACGTCATTGCCTGGAGTCCGAACCTGACGGCGGAAAAGGCGGCGGCGGGCGGCGTCGACTATGCGACGCGCGAGGATCTGTTCGCCAAGGCCGACATCGTTACCATCCACGTCGTGCTCAGCGAGCGCTCGCGCGGCCTCGTCGGCGCCGACGATCTCACCCGCATGAAGAAGACCGCCTACCTCATCAACACCGCGCGCGCGCCGATCGTCGATCAAGGCGCGCTGCTCAAGGCGCTCGACGAGAAGCGCATCGCCGGCGCCGGGCTCGACGTCTTCGATGTCGAGCCGCTGCCGCTCGATCATCCCTACCGCATGCTCGACAACGTCGTCATCACGCCGCATCTCGGCTATGTCAGCGAGCAAACCTATCGCAAGTTCTATCCCGACATCGTCGAGAATATTCGCGCGTTTATCGACAACAAGCCGCTGCGCGTCATCACCTGAACGTCGCCCAATCGCCGACAATGCGAATAGATTTTTACTCGTATCGAAGAGATTAGCGATAACGATATCTTTGCTCGTGCATGAGTATTGCACACGGCTTTCATGGTGATCATGCTGTGCCTAGGTTAGCCCCTGCTTACGAAAGGGGTTACCAGCATGCTGATTGAACAAACGCTATGGAGTGCAACACCGATCGAGGGATTTGGGCGACGACGCGTCAAGCCGTCCGCCTTGATCATCGACGGCAAGCCACATGTGCGCGAATTTATCCGGGAAGCCCTGGAAGATATTGGTTTCGTCGCCGATGACAGCAACACCGAGCACCTCGCCGAACTGATCCCCGGTCGCAAGATCGACCTGATCATGCTCGGGCTTTCCGATGGTGGCGTCGCCGGCGGCATTGCGCTCGAAGCTTTGCGCGAACTGCGGTTCGAGGGCCACGTTCTCGTCTTCGCCCAGCCCGGCATGCCGATGGTCGATGCGTTGCTCGATCTCGGCGAGGCCATCGGCCTCTCGGTCCTGCCGCTACTGCCGACACCGTTCAGCGACGGCGTCCTGCGCCAGGCGGTGAGCTTCCTGCTGCCGCGCGAGCCGATTCCGTCACCGGCCATCGATCCGGTGCAGGCGCTGCGCGCCGGCTGGCTCGAACTCTGGTACCAGCCCAAGATCAATATCCGCACCCTCACCATCGAGGGCACCGAAGGCCTCATCCGGCTGCGCCATCCGACCTGGGGCATCATGCCGCCGGCTCAATTTCTGCCCGACGCCGACGATCCTCATTTTACTGCGCTCTCGGACTTCGTCGTCACTCAGGCGATGAGGGACTGGCATTCCTTCGTCGGCGATTACGGCCATATCGAAATTGCTGTCAATCTGCCGCTCGCCTTCTTCGATGATCCCGTGGCAGTGCAGACGCTCGCCAGCCACGTGCCGGTTCATCCGGCTTTTCAAGGGCTCATCGTCGAAATCAACTGCAGCGAGCTTGCGGCCAATCCCGAGCTGGCCAAATCCGCGGCGCGGCAACTGCGCTTCCTCAACATCGGTATGGCGGTCGACGATGTCGGGGCCGACTGGCCGGTACTGATGGGCATAGGCGATTGTCCCTTCGTCGAAATCAAGGTCGATCGCGCTTTCGTCACAGGCTCGGCCGACGATCGTCTCAAACAGGCGACCTGCCGCAGCATTCTGGATTTTGCCGACACGCTTGGCGTGCGCACCGTCGCCGAAGGGGTCGAAACCCGCGCCGATTTCATCATGGCGCGCGAACTGGGCTTCGATCTCGTCCAGGGCTACTTCTTCGGCAAGCCGGCCGAGGCACGCAAATTCGCCCGCAAGGCGTTGCGCGAGCCCGTCAAAATTCCCTGACCCAACCGGCACAAATATGCCCGCGCCGGTCCAACCGGCGCGGGCATATCGTTACTCCGGATTAACCGGCTAATGCTTCTTGGCTTTGTCCTTGAGCTCCTTGACGTCATTCGGCCCGGTCGTGCCGGGATTGAACGACGGCGGATCGCTCGCCGGGAAGCTCTCGTCGGAATTGACGACGACGGGATCTTCTTCTTTCTCGATGCGGCGGCGCTCCTGCTCCGCGTGGTGTTTCGGCTTTTCGGTCATTTTATTTCTCCATCCGGCCATGGCCGCCCACGCAGCCAGGCACTTGAAACTCCGTGGACGGATAACTTGCCGGCGCCGATTCCGGTTCCAGCGGCACAGTCGCCACTCAGGCGGCCTTTTTGAGAAGCCGGGCACCCGCCTTCAGGTCGGCGACGAAGGCTCGGAATTGGGTGTGCCGGTCGTCATCGTCGCGGATGCGCAGGATGTAGGATGGATGCACCGTGGCCAGCATCCGGCGCTCGCCCGGCAGCACGATGGCGCGGCCGCGGATCTTGCTGATCGCCAACGGCTTGCCGCAGACGCTGCGAACCGCCGTGGCGCCCATCGCGACGATGAGCTGCGGCCTCACCAGCGCGATTTCGGTGTCGAGCCAAATGTGGCAGCGATCGATCTCGTAAGCGCCCGGCCGCTTGTGCAGCCGCCGCTTGCCGCGCCGCTCGAACTTGAAATGCTTGACGGCATTGGTGACGAAGCAATCGCCGCGCGAAATGCCGGCCGCTTCCAACGCTTCATCGAGGACGCGGCCCGCCGGGCCGACGAAAGGCTTGCCCTGTCGGTCCTCCTGATCGCCTGGCTGCTCGCCGACCAGCATGATGCCGGCGCGCGCCGCGCCGACGCCCGGCACGGCCTGCGTCGCGTCCCTGTACAGCGGGCAACGGGTGCAGGCTTCCTCGGCGCCGCGCAGCGCCTTCAACGATCTAATCGGAGCGATTTCTTCCTCGGACACGGCACGCTCTCCGCTCCTGCCAACGGCGCATCCGCGGCGTGGTTCCGGCTCACGCCGGACCGACGATGTCAGGCCGCTTCGCCGCGGAATTCCGGCACCGCCTCGCGCAGCACATTGTAGATCGCCGCGCGCTCATTGCGCGCCAGCGCCTGCTCCAGCGTGGCGAGCCAGGCGCGTACTTCCTCCAGCGAAGCCTGAACGGGTTTCGCGGCGACAATGCCAGGGACGCCGATCTCCGCCATCTCTTCCTCTCGCGAGAACAGGATCTCGTGCAGGCGCTCGCCGGGTCGGATGCCCGTGTAAGTGATCTGGATATCGCGGCCCGGCTCGAGACCGCTGAGCCGGATGATACGCTCGGCGAGGTCGACGATCTTCACCGGCTGGCCCATGTTGAGCACATAAACCGAGGCGCGCTTGTCGGCATCGCTTTGCGCGTGCGTCGCCGCGGTGATGACCAGGTCGCAAGCTTCGCGGATGGTCATGAAATAACGCACCATGTCCGGATGCGTCACGGTCACCGGGCCGCCGGCTTCGATCTGCGCCTTGAATTTCGGCACCACCGAGCCGTTCGACGCCAGCACATTGCCGAATCGCACCGAAATCAGCCGCATCGGCCGCGCGCCGCCTGCAGCGCGGCGCATCAGGTCGGCGTCGAGCGCGTCGCAATACATTTCCGCCATGCGCTTGGTGGCGCCGAGCACCGAGACCGGCTCGATGGCCTTATCGGTCGAGATCATTACCATGGCCGAAGCGCCGGCCGCCGCCGCGGCATCGGCGACATTGACCGAGCCCAGCACGTTGGTCTTGACGCCTTCGTCCCAGTCGCGCTCCAGCAACGGCACGTGCTTGAGCGCGGCGGCGTGAAACACAATGTCAGGCTTGAAGTCGGCGATCAGCCGCATGATGCGCGCCCGGTCGCGAATGTCGGCGATGCGGTCGAAGACCTGCGCCTCGCTCTGTTCGGTCTTCAGCCGCTCCGTAATGCCATGCAGCGCCGGTTCGGAATTTTCCAGGATCAGCAGCCGGGCGGCGCCGAAGGCGATGGCGCGCTCGCAAATCTCCGAGCCGATCGAGCCGCCGCCGCCGGTGACGACGACCGATTTGCCTCTCACATAATCTTCGAGCCGCTGATAGTCGATCTTGGCGCTCGGCCGCAGCAACAGGTCTTCGACCGAAACCGGCAACAGCTGCACCGCAGGGCCGCCATCGAGCGAAGGCATCTGGCTGAGCGCGAGGCCAAGCCGCCGTGCACGAGTCAGGATTGCTTCCGGCTTGGCATCAGGCGTCATCGCCGACGGCGCCATGATCACCCGCGTCACATGCGTTCCGCGCGACATGAGATCGGCGGCGACGCGCTCGAGGTCGCCCGGATCGCCAAGCACCGGGATGGAACGGATCGCCTGACCGCGATCGGACTGCGACGGCGACAGGATGCCGACCGGCCATATCTTCTTGACCGCGCCGCTCTCGATGGCGCGGATCAGCACCTCAGCGTCCGCGGTGCGGCCGAGGATCAAAGTCGGCGCGGCGTCAGCGATGCGAGCGCGCTGCAAGGTGCGCGCGTAGTGCAGGTAGCGATAAGCGATGCGCCCTCCCCCCAGAAAGAACATCTGGAGGACCCAGTACAGCACGATGGTGATCTTGCCGAAGAAGAAGGCGCCATAGACATTCGGCGACAGCAGCACGTAGTCGAGCGCCACCAGCGATACCGCAAGCGCCGTGGAGGCGCGCACGATGTTGAACACGTCGGGGATCGACGTGAAGCGCCACTTGCTCTGATGCAGCTTGAAGAAGAAGAAAACCGCCGCGGCGTAGACCAGGAACAGCGGCAGGAACACTTCGAGGCCGGGCAGCTTGCCGAGCAGGACGTCAGTATCAAAACGCATGACGAGCGTGACGAGGATCGCGGCGGCGGCCGCGATGACGTCGTGCAGCATGATCAGGTACTGGCGCGGCGTCAGGTTGCTCATGTCACGGACTTCCAAGTCGGCCGCAGTTTCACCGAGTCGGCCGGCCGGTGCAGATAAGTAGTGGCAAAGGCGTAACGATACCAGCGCAGATAGGCCGGCAGCCAGTGCAGGACACGGAAGCGGCTGGTGCCCTTGGTGCGCTCGATCCACTGCGCCGGCACTTCCGCAACCGGCCAGCCCAGCCGGTGGCACTTCACCAAAAGCTCGATCGAATAACAAAAGCCGCTGTCGGACTCGACGGCGATGGCGTCGACCACGCGGCGCGAAAACAGCCGGAAGCCGCTGGTCGGATCGTGCGTCGGCAGCCGCGCCAGATGGTAGAGGGTGAAGGCGGCGGTGCGCACCAAGGTCGCCTTGAGCCAGGGACAGCCGACCATGCTGCCGCCGGGGATGAAGCGGCTGGCGCAGACCAGATCGGCGCCCTGTTCCGCCTTGGCGACCATGCCGTCAATGATGCCGCCGTTGAAATCGTCGTCGGCCGGCAAGACGACGACCCAGGGCGCCGCGCTCGCCGCAAAGCCGGCCATCACCGCGCCATGCGCGCCACGCCCGGGATTGCGGACATAGTCGATGGCCATACCCTGCAACATCGCGCGGTTGGCGTCGATCGTGGTCAGCGTGTCGTCATCGGGCCGGTCGTAACAGATAAGGACGCGAAACGGCGTTCGCACGCTATCGCGCAGCGACGCCAAAGTCGCGAGGATGTTCGGCCCCTCGTTATAGACCGGGATGACGATATCGAGCCGCGCGCCCATTTAGCTCTATCCGCCGCTCCGGTTGCCACGCACTGTGACGCGGTTCAATAGACCACGTTGGCGTTCTTGAGGAAGCCCCAGATGTCGACCACCGGCTTACCGGAGAAGTCGTGCTCCTTGTAGGCCGAATGCGGCGTGCACAGAATGAGCAGGTCGCACTTTTTCACTACCTCATCGAGAGGCAGCAGCGCGGAGTCCGTGGTGACGAACGGGTCGGTGGTGAGCACCTCCCGGGCGTTGGTCAGCAGCGCGCGCTTGATCTTGTAGCTCAGAGACGCGCGCACGTCGTCGATCTCGGCCTTGAACGCCATGCCGAGCAGGCCGACGGTCATGTTGGCGAGATCGAACTGCCGCTTGAGATCCTCGATCATGTGAAGGGCAAGCCCTTCGTTGATCTGCATGGCCGCGTGGCCGATGTTGAACTGATTGCGGGCAAAGGCGGCAAGCTGCATCGTATCCTTGAACAGGCACGGGCCGGCGGCAAAGCCCGGCCCCGGCAGCGTGCGGGCGCGCGGATAATTGTGCTTCATCGCCTTCATGATCGCCGCATAGTCGGCGCCGGCCGATTTGGCGATCATGTAGAACTGGTTGGTCGCGGCGAATTCGATGTAGCGGTAGGCGTTGGCGTAGAGCTTGGCGAGCTCGGCCTCGAGCGGCTTGGTGACGACGACTTCCGGCGCGATGCGATTGAACAGAGCCACCGCCTCGGCTTCCGCTTCCGGGGTGGTGCCCGACACAATCTGCGGCATCTCGCGCAGTTCCTTGATGCCGTAGCCCTGCACGACGCGCTCCGGGCAGAAGGCGATGCGGTTCTTGCGGCCGAGGCGCGCGAGGTAGTCGTGCAGCCAGTCGGTGGTGCCGGGAAACACGGTGGAGCGCAGGACAATGAGCTGCTCGTCATTGATATGCGGCAGCAGGTCGTCGATGCACTTCTGCACCGCCGAGGTCACCGGATTGAGAAACTCGTCGACGGGCGTGCCGATGGTGACGATCACCGGGCCGCTGCCGCGCATCGCGGTCGGCGTCGAGGTAAAGACGAGCTTGTTATCGGCCAGCGCCTTCGCCAGCAGCGGCGCTGCGCCATACTCGATGAAAGGCAGCCTGCCGGCCCGCAAGGTCGCGAGCGTGCTCTCGTTGAGGTCGTTGACATTGACCGTCAGCCCGGCTTCGGCAAAGGCCAGGACCAGCGGGATACCGACGTGACCGGCGCCGCCCACCACGGTGAGGTCGGGGGTCGGGCTGTCCTCGCGGGAGGAAACCTCGGGTTTGCTCGACGGATAGTTCAAAAGACACCTGTTCTCTAAGAATCCGGCCGAATATAGCGAATTTCGCCTCGGGGCCGAAGGGCGCAAGCCTACCCCGCCGCCGGGTCGGCATAGGCCGTCCCGGCCGGGTCGCGCAACGGGAGATTTTTGGGGGAGATTTTGGGGAGCCGGCGGGTCCCGCGCCAGCAGCGGGCGGCCTCAGCCGCCCGCCTCCCTCACTTCGGCCTAGGTGTGCGCGTTACGAAAACCGACGACGGCGAGCCAGATGGCCGAGACTAGAAATTCCAGTTTCCCCGGCCTTTTTGACTCTGAATCGGCAGGCGTTCGGGCCGGGACAAGGCTTCGGTCCACCTCTTGCTCCCGCCACACCGGCATGCCAAGCGAAGGGTGAAGCGTCCCCGCCGGACGCCAAAGAGGTCGTGCCGTCATGCGGCGTCTGCTCATGCTGCTGCTCAAGGCGGCGATTTCCAGCCTGCTGCTGTACCTGTCGCTGCGGACGGTCAATATGGCCGTGCTCGGCGAACGTCTGAGCCGGCTGCACGCCGGCTGGCTCGCGGTGGCGGTCGGCATCCTCGCCGCGCAGACTTTCCTGCTGGCTGCGCGCTGGCGGCTGATCGCTGCGGGCTGCGGCATCGCCGCTACTTTCGCCAACATGCTGCGCATCACCTTCATTGCCACCTTCTTCAACCAGGTGCTGCCGTCCACGGTCGGCGGCGACGCCGCGCGCATCTGGATGCTGGCCCGCGATGGCGGCGGCTGGGCGGCCTCGACCTATTCGGTACTGCTCGACCGCGTCGCCGGCATCATCGCGCTGACGCTGATCGTCTTTCTCTGCCTGCCCTGGACCTTGACGCTGGTACAGGACCCGGTCGCGCGCGCGGTACTGATCCTGATCGGCGTCAGCGCCATTGCCGGCTCGGCTGTCTTCCTCGCCATCGGCCGCATTCGCTGGCAGCCGCTGATGCATTGGGCGCCGACCCGGCATCTCGTCGAGGTGTCACGCACCGCCTGGCAGATCTGCGGATCGCGTAGCGTGATCGGCATCATCGCCGTCTCGTCTTTCGCCGTGCATCTGATGACCATCCTGGCCGCCTGGTGCATGGTGCAATCGGTTTCGGCCACGACGAGCTTCGCTTTGCTGCTGTTTCTGGTGCCGCCAGTGCTTCTGATCGCCACGGTGCCTATTTCGATCGCCGGCTGGGGCGTGCGCGAAGGCAGCATGATCGTGGCGTTCGCCTATGCCGGCCTGCCGCAAAGCGACGGCCTCGTCGTCTCGGTGCTCATTGGCCTCACTTTCTTCGCCATCGGCGCCATCGGCGGTATCGTCTGGATCGCCAGCAACGGCCGGCGTTCGTCCGCCGCCGCGGCAAAGCTCTCACCCGGCGGCGCGCCATGAGTCCGTCCGGCGCGGGTGCGCTCCAACCGGCCGCGTTCTTCGACCGGGACGGCGTCCTCAATGTCGACCGCGATTACGTTCATCGCATCGATCAGTTCGAATGGATCGCGGGCGCCACCGAAGCGATCAAGCTCGTCAACGATGCCGGCTATCTGGCCATCGTCGTCACCAACCAGTCCGGAGTCGCCCGCGGCCTGTACGACGAAGCGGCGATCGCCACGCTGCATGCGCATATGCAGGATGATCTGGCGGCGCGCGGCGCGCACATCGATACCTTCTATTACTGTCCGCATCATCCGCAGGGTAAAATCGAGCGCTTCGCCATCACCTGCGCCTGCCGCAAGCCCGGCATCGGCATGCTGGAGCAGGCTGCCGCCGATTGGCGAATCGACCGCGCGCACAGTTTCATGATCGGCGACAAGGACATCGATGTCGCCGCGGCCGAGGCCTTCGGCATTCGCGGCGCCAGGTTCGACAGCGCCACCGAGACGCTGCCGGCGCTGGTCAAGCGCCTGCTGGCGTCAGGCTGAGCGTTTCGGCGCCAACGCCATCTTGCGCCAAAGCCACAGCGGCAGGCGCGCCAGCGGATAGACGAGATGCAATGGCCGCGGCAGCGGCACCGCCAACATGTCGTCGAGACCGAAGGCCAACTCGCGGGCAAGATCGCTGTAATGCCGAATACCGGTGCCGAGCAGCAGTTGCATCACAACGATACGTGTCGAGCCGAAGCGGCGCGCGTCGTTTGCGTCGCCGTCGCGGGACATGTCGCGTAACGACAGCGCCGCCGCCCATCGCGCCGCCGGATTCGCCTCCGCCGCGCGCGCGATGTCGGCCGGCATCGTTCGGTCGAACACGCGCCGGCACAACAGCACCGCCATCGCCGCGCATATGCCGGCGCCGATGGCTTCGGCGTGGCGGTAGCAGCGGCGCAAGCTCGCCTCGTCCTGCCTCGCCAGCCAGGCGTTGAGATCGGCCAGCCATTGCAGGCGCGACCAGCCGTGACCGGCGCCGTGTACACAGAGATAAGCGAACAGATCGTCGTCGTTCAGCGTGCGCAGTTGCGCGGCACCCGACACATAAACGTCCTGCACGGCCGATTGCGCATCGACGCCGCGCAACAGCGACGGGCTGCGCACCGCTTGCCAGCGCAGTTCGACCTGCCGGCCGCCGCCTGCGCGGCGCAGGGCGACCTCGCGACCGTAGCGCAGGACAAGACCAAGCTGCCGCGCATCGAGCGGCGGCGTGGGCTGTACGAGACGATAGCCGTCGCTCTCCAGCGCGCGGATCGCCGCGGCGGCATCTTGCGGCCTGACGAGAAGGTCGATGTCCTGGCTGAATTTCAGCGCGAGCGAATCGTAAGCAAGTTGCGCCAGTGCCATGCCCTTGAGATGCAGCGAGCGGATGCCGGCGCCATCGAGCAGCGTCTGTAGCCGCCCACCCTCCGCTGCCGCCGCGAGATTGTCGCGGGCGATGTCCTGCGCGCGGCCGCGCAAGGTGGCGACGACCTCAGGTGGCACATCGGCGGCCGTCGCGGTCAGCGCCGCATAAGCGAGCGCTTCGATGCGATGACGGCGCAGAAGGCGCAAGGCGCGCGGCCAGTCGGTAACGGCGCGAGCGGTATCGGCAATGGCGCCATCGCGCGCCGCGGGCCAGCGGCAGCATGAAGCGGCAAGATCAAAGCACGCGTCCGCGCCATCCGCCGCCATCTCGCCCCGCCTCCCTGAGCGCCGGGATGCGCTGAGCCTATCACACTTCGAGGAAGCGGTAGCCGGCATCCTCCAGCGCGATGCAGGTGAGCCGGCCGGTGACGAAGGCGCCGGTGTCGATGTTGATGCGGTTCGCCCGCACGTCGGGTTCAGGCACCGGCGTATGGCCATGCACGACGATCTTGCCGAAATCGGCGTCGCTGTTGAGGAAATCGTCGCGGATCCACATGAGGTCTTCGTCGCTCTGCCGCGCCAGCGCGACTCCGGGGCGGACGCCGGCGTGGCAGAAGAAATAGCGCTCGCTGTCGAACGAGGTCGCCAGCGCGTCGAGAAACGCGCGGTGCGTCGCCGGCAGCGCCGCGGCCAGCGCCTGCGACGCCTTCTCGTAGTTCAGGCCCATCATCAGATCGGCGACGCGCACCCCGTAGGAATGCAATGTCTCCAGGCAGCCGAGCCGGCGCCAGTGCACCGCGATTTCGGGCTCGACCAGGAAGCGCTCGAACAGCTCCTCATGGTTGCCCTTGAGCGCGACGTAATCGGTGGGGAATGGATTGGCGGCGAGCCGCTCGATGACGCCGAACGGGTCCGGACCGCGATCGACGTAATCGCCTAAAGTCACGGTGAGCGTGGCCGGGCCATGCGCTTCGACGTCGCGGCCGATGGCGGCGATGGCGCGCTCGAGCAGATCGAGCCGGCCATGGATGTCGCCGATGGCGTAAATCCGATCCATGCGTTTCGATCCTGCCTGGGCCGCGTGCACGATGCAGCGCCCTATGGTAATGCCGCAGCGGGCCCGGCGAAGTCGAGAACAAAGACGAGACCGGGGAACTCGTTCTGAGTTGCTGGGGAATGCCGGGATCACAACCTTCGACCGCGGGCGGCGTCTCTCCGCCGGCGCAAATGTTCACTGCGCTCGCTTTGCTGTGGCTGGCCGGCAATGCCCTGCGGCTGACCATTCTCGCGGTGCCGCCAGTCATCCCGCAGATCCATGACGACCTGGCGTTGAGCGCGACGCAGGTCGGCATCCTCACCGGCTTACCATCGATGCTGCTGGCGCTCGCCGCCGTGCCGGGCTCGCTGCTGATCGCGCGCTTCGGCGTGCGCACGGCGATGGTGGCGGGACTGCTGATCACCGCGGGCTTCGGCGCGCTGCGCGGCGCCGTCCCGAATGTGTGGTGGCTTTATGCCATGACCGTCGCCATGGCCGCCGGCGTCGCCATCATGCAGGTGACGATGCCGCCGGCGGTGCGCGCCTGGGTGCCGAGCCGCATCGGCTTTGCCACCGCGGTCTACACCAACGGCCTCATCGTCGGCGAAATCCTGCCGGTGGCGCTGATGCTGGTCATGGTGCTGCCGCTGGTCGGCTCATGGCAATCGGCCTTCGTGTTCTGGAGCGTTCCGGTCGCGATCATCGCCGTCGTGGTGCTGATCTTCGCACCGCAGCCCGTCGCCGCAGCCGCGTCGGCGGCGCGGCGCAAGTGGTGGCCGGATTGGCGCAACATGCTGATCTGGCGGCTCGGCTTCATGCTCGGCACCATCAACGCCATTTACTTCGCCACCAACGCCTTCATCCCGGATTATCTGCGCAGCATCGGCGAGGAAAGCTCGATCAGCGCCGCGCTCACCGGGCTGAATGCCGGACAACTGCCGGCGTCGATGCTGCTGCTCGCAGTCGCCGGCCGGCTGGAGCGCAAGGTGTGGCCCTATATCGTCTGCGGCGCGCTGACCATCGGCGCGACGCTCGGGTTGGTGTTCGGCCACGGCGTCTGGCTGGTCGCCGCCGCGACCTTGCAGGGTTTCTCCGCCGCCTCGATCCTGATCCTGGTGCTGGCGCTGCCGCCGCTCTTGGCGCCGCCCGACGACGTGCACCGCGTCACCGCGGCGATGTTCACCATCAGCTACACCTGGGCCGTGGTCATCCCGATCATTTCCGGCGCGCTGTGGGATCTCACCGGCATCGCCGCCGCGGCCTTCTGGCCGATCGCGTTGTGCGGTATGCTGCTGATCGCGCTGGCGTCGGCGATCAATCACATCCCGCAGCAGACGCATTAGGGAGTTCACCGCATGCGTCCCGTCCCGGTCGGAGCCAAAGGCACCTACACCTTGCGCGTCACGCCGGCGCATCTCGCCAGCCAGTTCAAGGATTCGGTGCTGCCGCCGGTCTTCGCCACGCCGATGATGGTGACGATCATGGAGAACGCCGCGCTCAATGCGGTGCGCGACTATCTCGAGCCGGGTGAGAGCGTCGTCGGCACCGTGGTCAACGTAACGCATCTGGCGGCGACGCCGGTCGGCCACCAGGTCACCGCCGAGGCGGTCGTCACCAAGGTCGATGGCCGGCGGCTGGAATTCGACGTCACCGCGCGCGACGAGGTCGAGGAGATCGGCAAGGGCACCCACGAGCGCATGGTCGTCGATCTCGCCCGCATCGCCAAAAAGCTCGACGGCAAGAAGCCGGCCTGAGCGGCGCTACGCCTTGATCATGCGCAGCATGGCGCCGACCGCCGTGCGATAGCCGTCGGCGCCGAGGCCGGCGATGACCGCGGTCGCGACCTTCGACACCAGCGAGTTGTGATAGATCGGCTCGCGCCGGTGGATGTTGGTGATGTGCAGCTCGATGATCGGCCCCGGGAACATCTTCAGCGCGTCCATGATCGGAATCGAGACGAAGGTGAAGCCGGCCGGGTTGATGATGATGCCGGCGGCCTCGCCGTCGATCGCCTCGTGGATCCAGTCGATGATCTGTGCTTCGCTGTTGCTCTGGTGGAATTCGACAGGGCGGCTGCCCGCCTCCTCGCGGCAGAAGCGCTCGACGTCGGCGAGCGTCGTCGTGCCGTAGATCTCCGGCTCGCGCTTGCCGAGGCGGTTCAGGTTCGGTCCGTTGAGGACGTAGATCGGTTTTGCCATCGTACGCTTACCCTTTGTAGCCCATCAGCCGCGGCAGCCAGAGCACGAGATCCGGGAAGATCGTGATCAGCGCCAGCACCGCGATCGCCATGAGAATGAACGGCACGGCCTCCTTGACGATATGCGCCAACGGCTGCTTGGTGAGATTGGCGAGCACGAACAGCAGCAGCCCGTAAGGCGGCGTCACCAGCCCGATCATGATGTTGACGACGACGACGACGCCGAAATGCACCAGATCGATGCCGAGCGCCTTGGCCGTCGGAATAAAGATCGGCACGACGATCAGCAAAATCGTGGTGCCCTCGAGCAGACAGCCGAGAATGAGCAGCAGGACGTTGACGGCAAGCAGGAACAGCGCCCGCGACAGTTCGAACTGGGCCATCAGATGCGACAGGCCGTCCGGGATACGTTCGACCGTCACGACGTAATTGAAGGCGAAGGCGCCGGCGATCAGCATGCCGATCGAGGTCGTCGCCTTGCCGCTGGCGAGCAGCGCATCATAGAGCTGCCGCCACGTCACGGCGCGATAGATCACAGTCGAGGCGAACAGCGCATAGAGCGCTGCGGCCGCGGCCCCCTCGGTCGGCGTCATGACGCCGCCATAGATGCCGAACAGCAGGATGATCGGCAGCAGCAGCGCCGGAAAAGCATTGAGCGTGATTTTCGGGATGTCGCGGACCGGCACCGGTTCTTCGACCGGGAAGCCGCGGCGGCGCGCCATGACGGAGTTCGCGATCATGAAGGACAGGCCGAGCATGACTCCGGGCACGACGCCGCCGAGGAACAGGTAACCGATCGAGGCGTCCGACACGAGCGCGTAGACCACCATCGGGATCGAGGGTGGGATGATCGGCCCGATGACCGCCGCCGCGGCGGTGATGGCTGCGGCGTAGGCCACCGGATAACGGTTGTCCTTCGCCATCATGCCGACGATGATCTTGCCGATGCCGACGGCGTCGGCGATCGCCGAGCCGGACATGCCGGCGAAGATCATGTTGGCGACGACATTGACGTGACCGAGCCCGCCGCGGAATCGGCCGACCAGCACCAGGCAGAAGCGCAGCAGCTTGTCGGTCAGACTGCCGACATTCATGAGGTCCGCCGCCAGAATGAACAGCGGGATGGCGATCAGCACGTAGCTGTTGAACAGGCCGTTGAGGATCTGCTCGGCAGCGGTGCCGAGATCAAGGCCGGCCAGCAGCAGATAGATCGTCGTGGCGACGATCATCGAATGGCCGATCGGCAGGCCCAGCGCGCTGAGGAAGACGATGGCGGCGACGCAGACCGTGAAGGGGCTGATGCTCATGACTCAGTCACCGCCCAACTGGGCCGGATTGGTGACCGGCGATGGCGCGCCCTTGATGGCGCGCCAGACGAGAAAGCAGTAGCGAACGATACTCGCCACCGCGAATATCACATAGACGGAATAGAGCACATTGATCGGAATATGCAGGTAGGCGGAGCGCTCCACCTTCATGAAGCTGACATAGCTGTACACCGCCGGCAGCGAGATCGAATAGACGACGATGAGGATAGTGCCGGTGATGACGGTGAAAACGCGCCGGTAGCTCTCGGAAATATTGGAATAGATGATGTCGAAGCGGATCTCCTCGGCTTCGCTCACCACGAAAGCGGCGCCCCATAGCACCGTCCACAGCCATACCGTGACGATGACCTCTTCCGACCATCCCAGCGGCTCGTCGACGAAGTAGCGGAAGAAGATCTGCAGCACGAACGTCACGAACATCGTGGCCAGCAGGCCGACGACGACGTTGTCGGCGCGGCGGCGAAGCCAGCGCGCGGCGGCCAGCGTCTTCGACATCGGTGCGTTCCTCAAGCCGCGGGATGGCACGTAAAATTCGGCCGGCGGATTGTCGCCGGCCGAATGACTAGTGGGAAGCGGAAACCGCTACTTGATCGCGTTGATCTTTTCGAGCGCGCCCTTCGGCCAGTCGTTGCCGTACTTGGCCAGATACTTCTTCTGGGCGAATTCGCGGAAGGCGTTCTGATCGGGTTCGTAGACCTTCTTGCCCTGCCCCTTGAAGAACTCGATCGCCTCGGCTTCCTGCTTGTCGTATTCCGCGGCGTTGGCGTCGAAAGCCTTGTCGGCGGCGGCGCGGAACTTGGCCTGCACGTCCTTGCTCAGGCCGTTCCAGACCTTGGAGGCGACCGTCAGCATGTCGTATCCGAGCACGTGGCGGGTGAGGACGAACTGCGAGGTCACTTCGTAGAACTTCATGGTGCGGCCGGCGACCAGCGGATTGTCCTGGCCGTCGACGACGCCGGTCTGCAGCGCGGTGTAGAGCTCGGCATAGGCGACCGGCGTCGGATTGGCGCCGAGCGATTCGCCGAGGAACTGCCAGTATTCGCCGGGCGGCATGCGCAGCTTGACGCCGGCGAGATCGGCCGGCGTCTTGATCTGCTTGTCGGGCTTCAGGTTGACTTGACGCGCGCCGAAATAGACCGGGCGGATTACCTCGATGCCCAGCTTGTCGCGGGCCATGTCGATGAATTCCTTGCCGACATCGCTCGCCCAGGTCTTCTTCAAGTGGTCGTAATTGCGGAACAGATAGGCCGAGGTCATCAGCGACCAGGCCGGAAGCTGCTTGGAAATATCGGCCGGCGCGAGGTTGCACATTTCGAGATTGCCGCGCTGAAGCGCGACCAGCTCGGTGCCCTGCTTGAACAGCGAGTTAGACCAATGCGGCTCGATTTCGATGTCGCCCTTGAGCGCTTCGGCGAACGCCGCATAGCCCTTCACGCGCAGATCGGCTTCGGAGGGCGCCGCACTCAGCTTCATCTTGGTCGGCGCGGCAAACGACACGCCCGGCAGCATGGACCCGACTGCAAGCGCCGACGACGCCGCCAGCAGGCTGCGGCGGCTGATGGAATGGTTCATTGGCTTCCTCCCTGTCCTTGACCTTGTTGGCGCCGATTATCCATTGGAGGGAACCGAAATCAATAGGCAAAGTAGAAAATCTATGATGAAATTAAGGTCATATGATCCACTCAAAAATGCGATGACGGCCGGAATGGCAGAGATTCGCTCGTCGTTGAGGGGCCCCGCCTTCCGGTGCTAAAGATCGTAGATTCCCGGTTTCGTCGGATGAGGGCTGTTGCGTGCTGGACCAGGCTGGATCGACCGAGACCATCGGCGAAAAGACCTACCGCCGGATTCGCTCAGACATCATCTTCGGCCGCCTCGCCCCCGGCCAGAAGCTGCGCCTGGAACGTCTGAGCGCGCAATACGAGACCAGCATCGCCACCTTGCGCGAGTTGCTCAACCGCCTGCTGTTCGAGGGGCTGATCGTCGCCGAGGGCCAGCGCGGCTTCGAGGTCATGCCGGTGTCGGCCGACCGCTGGCACGAAATCGCGGCGATGCGCGAGTTGCTCGAATGCCACGCGCTGCGCCAGTCGATCGAGAGCGGCGACGTCGAATGGGAAGGCCGCGTCGTCGCCGCCCATCACAAGCTGGCGACACTGGAGAAGCAGTTAATGGCGGGCGACCGCTCGCAGACCGAGACCTGGAAACGCTACGATTGGGAATTCCACCACGCGCTGATCTCGTGCTGCGGCTCCAAGGCTTTGCTCGACGCCCATTCGGCGATCTTCGACAAATATCTGCGCTACCAGATCATCGCCGTGGTGTTTCGCGGCGAAGCCGCCGCCCGCGAACATCGCGATCTCATGAAAGCCGCGCTGAAGCGCGACGCCGACGCGGCCACCGACGTGCTGGTCAAGCACATCCGCGACTGCGTGCAGCACACCATCAAATCCGGCGCGCTGGCCTCCTAATTCATGGCACCCATGGCCCAGAACATCGACGAAGGCACCATCGGCGAACGCGCCTATCGCCGCATTCGCGCCGATATCCTGCAGGGCCGGCTGGCGCCGGCGGAGAAGCTCAAGCTCGAGCGCCTGAAGGAAGATTACGGCGTCAGCGTCAGCACCTTGCGCGAGGTCCTGAGCCGCTTGTCCTCAGAGAAGCTCGTCGTCGCCGAAGGCCAGCGCGGCTTCGAGGTGGCGCCGGTGTCGGCCGAGGAGCTCAAGGATATCGCCTCACTACGTTTGCTGCTCGAGGTGCATGCGATCGCGCAGTCGTTCCAGAGCGGCGACATGGAATGGGAGGCGCGCGTCGTCGCCGCCCATCACAAGCTCGCGGCAATGGAAGACAAGAAGAAGACCGAGGGCAGCCCTGACGTCGAAACCTGGAAGCGCTACGATTGGGAATTTCACCAAGCGCTGATCTCGGCCTGCGGCTCGCGCGAGCTGATGGAGACGCATGGCGCCGTGTTCGACAAATACCTGCGCTACCAGATGCTGGCGCTGACCGATCGCGGCGAGATCGCTACGCGCGAGCACCGGCAGCTCATGGAACTGGCGCTTAAGCGCGACGCCGCGAAGGCCGGCGACGTTCTTAGGGCGCACATCACCGGTGGCGTCGCGCACGCTCTGGCGGTCGGCCGCATCGTCTGACGGGTCATTTTGGTATCATCTGAGTAAAACAGGAATCTCAGTTGTTCCTGGCCGGGAGCCGTGCCAGATTGCGCGCCGTCCTGTCCTGGAGGTCCGCATGGGCCCATCTTCCATCCGCCTGGGGCTCATCGGCGACAATATCGCCGCCTCGCGCTCGCCGGCCCTGCACCGCATCGCCGGCCGGCTGACCGGCCTTGCCGTCAGCTATGACCTGCTGCGGCCGGCCGACCTCGGCAAGAGCTTCGAAGGCGTCCTCGCTTGGGCCGAAGCCGACGGGTATCGCGGCCTCAACATCACCTATCCGTACAAGGAACGCGTGATCGCGCATCTCGACGTACCCGATGGGGCGGTGCGCGCTATCGGCGCCTGCAACACCGTGTTGTTCGGCGCCGGCAAGCCGCAGGGCTGGAACACCGACTACTCCGGCTTCATGGCGGCCTATCGCCATGTGTTCGGCGACCGCGCGCCCGGCCGCGTCGCCATGGCCGGCACCGGCGGCGTCGGCCGCGCCATCGCTTTCGCGCTCTGTCAGCTCGGCGCTTCGGAGCTGCGGCTGTTCGATGTCGATGCCGGCAAAGCGGCAGCGGTCGCCGAGGCGCTGCGCTCCCTGCCACTGAAGACGGTTGTCAGCATCGCGGCGTCGATCGAGGACGCGACGCGCGATGCCGACGGGCTCGTCAACTCGACGCCCATCGGGATGGTCGGCATCGGCGGTTGCCCCTTCCCGCTCGAGACGATCCGCGGCCGACGCTGGGCCTTCGATGCCGTCTACACGCCCATCGATACGCCGTTCATGCTGGCCGCCCGCGATGCCGGCCTCGCGCTGATGAGCGGCTACGAGCTGTTCTTCTATCAGGGCGTCGATGCGTTCCGCCATTTCACCGGCCGCGACGCGCCGCAGGGCGCGTTGCGCGAGGCGCTCAAGCGCGGCGAGGATCAGGTGCCGGCTTGAGGCGGCGCCACCCGGTCGGCGTCGCGCAGCACGACATAGATCGCCGGGATCACCAGCACGGTGAGCAGCGTCGATGATGCCAGCCCGAACAGCAGCGAGATCGCCAGGCCCTGGAAGATCGGGTCCAGCAGGATGGTCGCGGCGCCGATCATGGCGGCGAGCGCCGTCAAGAGGATCGGCTTGAAACGCACCGCGCCGGCCTCGAGCAGCACTTCGCGCAAGGTTTTGCCCGCCGCGCCGCCGTGGCGGATGAAATCCACCAGGAGGATCGAATTGCGCACGATGATGCCGGCGAGCGCGATGAAGCCGATCATCGACGTCGCGGTGAACGGCGCGCCGAACAGCGCGTGGCCGAGCACGATGCCGATCAACGTCAGCGGGATCGGCGTCAGGATCACGAGCGGCAGCTTGAAGCTGCCGAACTGCGCCACTACGAGGATATAGATGCCGACGATAGCGACCATGAAGGCAGCCCCCATGTCGCGGAAAGTGACATAGGTGATCTCCCACTCGCCGTCCCACAGCATCGAGGGCTTCGCCTCGTCCTGCGGCTGGCCGTGAAACAGAATCTCCGGCTTGCCGAGTTTGCCCCAGTCATGGTTGGCGACGAGCTTGTCGACGGCGAGCATGCCGTAGATCGGCGCCTCATAGGCGCCGGCCATCTCAGCCATTACCATGTCGGTGAAATGGCCGTCGCGGCGGAAGATCGTCGGCGAACCCATCTCCTGCGTGACGCGCACCACGTCGCCGAGTTCGACCACCGTCTTGTTGCCGGGCACGGTGTTGGCCGGCACCGGCGTCGAGGCGAGCATCTCGCTCCATGCCATGCTGCGCTTCGGCAGGCCGACGACGATCTCGATCGGGTTGCGGCCTTCGCCGCGGTACGAGTAGCCGATGGTGTTGCCGCCGAACAAGGCCTTGATGGTATCGTAGACGTCCTGCTGCTGCACGCCGAAGAATTCCAGGCGATCCTGATCGATGGAGATATGCAGGCGCGGGCGCGGCTGGCCGATCGAGTCATCGACATCGACGATGAAGGGCACCGACTTGAACAGCTTGACGAGTTCGTGGGCGATCGCGCGGCGCGTCTGCGAATCCGGACCGTAGACTTCAGCGAGCAGCGTTGACAGCACCGGCGGGCCA
>JAHCKF010000189.1 GCA_026125925.1 Pseudolabrys sp. | reverse complement strand
ATTCTGTGAAATCGCCGATATTTGCGCCCGCGCTCGCGCCCATGACACATTTCGTGGCAATAAGGGGTCGTCATGGCGCGTCCGCGAATCTCCCCGCAACCTGAAGTTCCCGGTCTCGCCGCGCGGCGCATCGCCGCCGACATCGTCGATGGCGTGCTGCGCCGCCGACTGCCTTTGGACGAACAGCTCTCCGGCAAGTCGGCGCATTTCGGCCTGGCGACGCTGCCCGAGCGCGACCGCGCGCTGATGCGGCGCCTGGTGGCCACTGTGCTGCGCCGCCTCGGCACCTTGCGCCATGTGGTTGGCGGCTTCCTCGACAAGGGATTTCCCGCTGAGGCGCCGCGCATCGAGACCATTCTTCTGATCGGCGCCGCGCAGATCCTGTGGCTCGATGTGCCGGATCACGCCGCGGTCGATCTGTCGGTGCGCATGGCACAGGCCGACCGCCGCGGCGCGCGTTACGCCGGTCTGGTCAACGCCGTGCTGCGCCGCGTCGCGCAAGCGCGCGGCTCTTTCGATGCCGCCGATGCCTCGCGCGATACGCCGCCATGGCTCATGGCGCGCTGGCAGAAGAATTACGGCGACGACACCGCGCGCGCGATCGCGCAGGCCAACGGCCACGAGCCGGCGCTCGACATCACCGTCAAGGCCGACGCTGGCTCGTGGGCCGAACATCTGCACGGCGAGGTATTGCCGACCGGCACCGTACGCACCTTGGCGCATGGCGCGATTTCGCTGCTGCCCGGCTTCGTCGAGGGCGCGTGGTGGGTGCAGGATGCCGCCGCATCGATCCCGGCGCGCCTGCTGGGCGACATCAGCGGCAAGGACGTCTGCGACCTGTGCGCGGCGCCCGGCGGCAAGACGGCGCAGCTCGCCAATGCCGGCGCCAAAGTCACCGCGGTCGATCGTTCGCCGGCTCGCATCGCGCGGCTGAAGGAGAACTTCACGCGGCTCAAGCTCAACGTCGAAACCGTCGCCGCCGACGCCCTCGAGTGGCAGCCGGGCAAGCCGTTCGACGCCGTGCTGCTCGATGCGCCCTGCACCGCGACCGGCACCATCCGCCGCCATCCCGATGTGCCGTGGCTGAAATCGGAAAACGATCTCGCCGTGCTGACGCCGCTGCAAAGCCGGCTGCTCGACCGCGCGGTCGAATTGACCCGGCCCGGCGGCACCTTGGTCTATTGCACCTGCTCGCTCGAGCCCGAGGAGGGCGAAGCGCAGATCGCGGCGCTGCTCGCGCGCGACCCGCGGGTGGCGCGCGCGCCGATCGCGGCGGCTGACGTCTTCGGCCACGCCGAGTTCATCAGCCAGGCCGGCGACCTGCGGACTTTGCCGCACTACCTGCCCAGCGAGGATCCGCGCTGGGCCGGCCTCGACGGCTTTTTCGCCGCCCGGCTGATCCGCAAGGACGCCTAGAGCCCGACTTATGCACCGGCGGACGGGCCGGCGGACGCCACATTGGCCCGCCGCGGACCCTTCCGCTATCCTACGGATTGCACGCGGGAATCGCCTGCGGTGCTGGGGACGAATGAGGGCGATGCGGATTTCGGTCGGCGAGCGAGCCAGACTGTCGATGCTGGTTGGGCGCCGCGCTGCGCGTAGCCTCGTCGGCGGCGTCGGCACGCATCCGCTGCTGCGCTGGCGTTACGGCTCGGCCAAGACCGACCGCCTCGTCATCGCGCCGCAGGATTTGCGCACCGCCGACGCCACCCGTGCCGCCGAAATCTACGCAGGCCGCTTCGCCTTCGCCGGCAAGGTCGTGATCTGCGATCGCCGCTCGCCCTTCGAGATGATGCCGCCGTCGGACGAATGGGCGACGGCGCTGCTCAGCTTCGTCTGGTTGCGCCATTTGCGCGCCGCAGACTCCGCGATCACCCGTGCCAATGCGCGCTCGCTGATCGACGAATGGATCAACATCCAGGGCGGCTGGCATCCGCTCGCCTGGCAACCGGAGGTGCTGTCACGGCGGATCATCTGCTGGCTGTGCCATTCGCCCTTCATCTTGCAGGATGCCGATGCGCGCTTCTACCGGCGCTTCATCCGCAGCCTGCAGCGCCAGGTGCGCTTCCTGCGTCACACCGTGAACGATTCGCGCGACGGTCTGCCGCGCCTGCAGGGGCTGATCGCGCTGACTTATGCGGCGCTGTGCCTCAACGGGCTGTCGGGAAACTTGCGACCGATCGCGCGGCGCCTGATCGAGGAACTGCGCGCGCAAGTACTGCCCGATGGCGGCCACCTCAGCCGCAATCCCGGCACTCTGATCGAGATCGTCATCGACCTGCTGCCGCTGCGGCAGTTGTTCTCGGCGCGCAATCTGCAGCCGCCACAGGCGATCAACAATGCCATCGATCGCATGATGCCGATGCTGCGCTTCTTTCGGCATCCGGACGGCAATTTCGCGCAGTTCAACGGCATGGGGCCGACGCCGGTCGATCTGCTCGCTACCGCGCTCGCTTATGACGACGCGCGCGGCGCACCGGTGTCGAACGCGCCCTATTCCGGCTATCAGCGCATCGATGCCGATGCGACCGTCGTGTTGATGGATACCGGGAAGCCGCCGCCGGTAGCGCTGTCCACCGAAGCGCATGCCGGCTGCCTGTCGTTCGAAATGTCGTTCCGGCAACATCGCATCGTCGTCAATTGCGGCCTGCCGGCGATGAACCGTGAGAACTGGCGACAGGTGGCACGCGCGACGGCGGCGCATTCGACCGTCACCTTCAACGACACCTCGTCATGCCGCTTTCTCGATTCGAAATCGTTGCGCCGGCTGCTTGGCGGCACGCCCGTCGTCTCCGGACCGCGTCACATCGACATCGAGCGGCGCGACAAGGACGGCGGCGTGACGACACTCGCCGCGTCGCATGACGGCTATGCCGCCGAATTCGGTGTCATCCATTCGCGCACGCTCAAGGTCAGCGACGACGGCCGCAGCATCGATGGCGAAGACCTGTTCACGCCGTCGCACAAGAAATTCGATGCGAAGAAGGGCGACGAATACGCCATCCGCTTCCATCTACATCCATCGGTGAAGGCCAATCGCCTGTCGGAAGGCCGCGGTGTCATCCTGCTGCTGCCGGACAAGGAAGTCTGGACCTTCGCCACCATGGGCGAGCGGGTCGATGTCGAGGAGAGCGTCTATCTCGCCGGCTCCGACGGCCCGCGGCGCGCGGTGCAGATCGTCATTTACGGTCACGCCCGGCAGGCCGAGAAGGTGCGGTGGAGCTTCCGCCATACGCCGCCGGTGACGTCCGGCCCGCGCATCGACCGCGCCGACGAGCCGGAATTGCCGCTCTGATCCTTGCCCCGGACGCGGTGCAGCGCGCAGCACTTGCGAAGCGATGCACCGCAGATCCGGGGCCGTCTCAAACGCGGTATTCGCGACGGTCCCGGTTCTGCGGCGCATCGCCAAAAGGCGCTGCGCCGCGCCCGGGACAAGTGAGGAGGCCGAATGACAGGAAAAACAAGCTGTGCTAGCCCACCGCCAACAATCTCATAAAGCATCACTGATGAGCCTCTCATGTCCAGCCATCCGCGCCGCGTTACCCGTGCTCTTCTGTCGGTCTCCGACAAAGCCGGCCTGATCGAATTCGCCAAGCAACTGGCCCGGTTCGACATCGAGCTGGTCTCGACCGGCGGCACCGCCAAGGCGCTCAAGGACGCCGGCCTGCGCGTCGCGGATGTATCGGAGCTGACCGGCTTTCCCGAGATGATGGACGGCCGCGTCAAGACGCTGCATCCGAACGTGCATGGCGGCCTGCTGGCGATCCGCAACAACGCCGAGCATGCCGAGGCGATGAAGGCGCACAACATCAAGGCGATCGACCTACTGGTCGTGAACCTCTATCCGTTCGAGGAGACCGTCGCCAAGGGCGCGGAGTACGACGACTGCATCGAGAATATCGACATCGGCGGCCCGGCGATGATCCGCGCCGCGGCGAAGAACCACGGCGACGTCGCCGTCGTCGTCGATACGACCGATTACGGCGTGGTGCTCGAGGAACTGACGAAGCACAACGGCATGACGACCTTCGAAACCCGGCAGAAGCTGGCGGCCAAGGCCTATGCCCGCACCGCCGCCTATGACGCGGCGATCTCGAACTGGTTCGCCGCGACGCTGAACAACGACGCGCCGGATTACCGCGCCTTCGGCGGCCGGCTGGCGCAGTCGTTGCGCTACGGCGAGAACCCGCACCAGACCGCCGCTTTCTACCGCACGCCGAATGTCCGCGCCGGCGTCGCCACCGCGCGGCAGGTGCAGGGCAAGGAACTGTCCTACAACAACATCAACGACACCGACGCCGCCTACGAAGCCATCGCCGAGTTCGACCCCAAGCGCACGGCGGCTTGCGTCATCGTCAAGCACGCCAATCCGTGCGGCGTGGCGGAAGGTTCGTCGCTGCTCGACGCCTACAGGAAGGCGCTGGCCTGCGATTCGACTTCCGCCTTCGGCGGCATCGTCGCGCTGAACCGGCCGCTCGACGCCGAGGCGGCGAAGGCGATCGTCGAAATCTTCACCGAGGTCATTATCGCGCCGGCGGCGAGCGATGAAGCCATCGCCATCGTCGCGGCCAAGAAGAACCTGCGGCTGCTGATCGCCGGCGGCGTGCCCGATCCGCGCGAGCAGGGCCTGCTGGTGAAATCGGTGGCCGGCGGCCTGCTGGTGCAGTCGCGCGACAATGCCGTGGTCGATGATATGGAGTTGAAAGTCGTCACCAAGCGCGCGCCGAGCGCCGCCGAACTGAACGACCTGCGCTTTGCCTTCCGCGTCGCCAAGCATGTCAAGTCGAACACGATCATCTACGCCAAGGATCTCGCCACCGTCGGCATCGGCGCCGGGCAGATGAGCCGCGTCGATTCCGCGCGCATCGCCGCGCGCAAGGCGGAAGACGCGGCGAAGGAACTGAAGCTGTCCGCGCCGCTGACCAAGGGCTCGGTGGTGGCGTCCGACGCCTTCTTCCCCTTCGCCGACGGCCTCTTGGTCGCCATCGAAGCCGGCGCCACGGCGGTGATCCAGCCCGGCGGCTCCATGCGCGATGCCGAGGTGATCGAGGCGGCCGACAAGCACGGCATCGCCATGGTGTTCACCGGCACGCGGCACTTCAAGCACTGAGGCGACTTGTCCCGGACGCGATGCAGCGTGAGACGCTGCATCGCAGAGCCGTCACGCCCCGACCTTCAACGACTGGATGCCATCCCGGCCCAGTTCAAAATTGAAATTCAGGTCGATCGGGCTGCCGGGAAAGTTGCCTTCAACCCGGGCCGTCAGCACGGTTTTTCCGTCTTGGCCGGTCACCGACAAGGGCGACATGGTCATGCTGTATCTCTTCATCGCGTCGCGGGCCCATTCGGCGATTTCCGCCTGGCCGCGATGGATCTTGCCTTCGTCGTGAACGATGCCGCCCGCGGCGAAAGCGCGCGCAACCGCATCGGGATCATGCGCATTTTTCGCGGCAACATAGGCCGCGATTGGCCGCGGCAGGGAAACGCCGGGCTGAGGAACTTCGCGTTGTGAGCCGTCTGATCGGGAAGCCATCTTGATTTTCTCCGCATCGAGCATTGCGACGCAGTTGAGGTGGCCTTACTTTGCCGCGATGACAAGAACGCACCCGAAAGTGGGCTACGAACGGCAAAGTAACCCCGATCACACGCCGCAAACCGCGGCGGAGGGAATCGAAAGCGCCTTCGCCATGCTGGAGGGCCGCTGGAAAATCTTGATCTTGTTTCATCTGTTCGACGGCAAGGTGATGCGCTTCTCGGAACTGGAGCGCGCCATTCCCGACGTTTCGCAGAAGATGCTCACCCAGCAATTGCGGCAAATGGAAACCGACCGGCTCGTCGCACGCGTCGTTCATCCCGAAGTGCCGCCACGCGTCGAGTATCGGCTGACCGACTGGGGCGAGGCTCTCTGTCCGGCGCTGGATGCGCTGCTGGCATGGAACGAGCGCAAGCCGGCGGCGGTCGGCTCGTCGGCGTCGCCGACTACTCGCGCGCCAGATCGCCGAGCAGACTCGCCGCCACGCTGAGCTTCGACAGCGTCAGCCCCGAACCGGCGATCTCGTGGATCGCGGCGCGGATGCGCTCGACCTCGCCGCGGCGCGGGCCGAGCCAGGCTTCAACCGCCTCGGCGCCAGCGTGACCGTTGCCGACCATCGCCGAGGTCAGCCGCCGTTCGGCATCGCCGATCTGATCGAGCGCGCGGTCGAGCGCCAGACGATCGAAGTAATCCGACACGACGATGCCCGGCACGGCGTGCGCCACCTTGTCGAGCTGGAAGAACGCCTCGGTGGCGAAATAGGTCGCGGTCACTTCGGCGATCGGCTTGGCGGCGCGGTCGGCGACCAGCACGATATCGGTCGCGGCCTTGGTATAGGCGAGATTGGCAATGCGCCGCGCCAGTTGCTCCGGCACGCCGTCCCGCGT
Source organism: Pseudolabrys sp. (assembly GCA_026125925.1). The sequence continues at coordinate 472 of JAHCKF010000189.1, read as the reverse complement.
CAGTTCGGCGATGTGGTTGGCCCGGGCCGACGCCGCGGACTTCGACAGCGCGGTATCGAGCGCCGCCTCCACCTGCGCGATGCCGTCGCGGTAATGCGCGACGATGGTGTCGAGGCCGAGCGTGAGATCGACATTGCGCAGGAACCAGACCAGCCGGTCGAGCAGCAGGCCCTGCACCGCGGCATAGAGCGACAATTGCGTGTCGCCCGACACCTTGTTGTCGAGCGTATCGATCTCGCCGTTGAGATCGACCATGTCGTAGCTGTTGCGCACGGCGGCGAAGGCCGCCGCGATCGACGCCGCGGTGGCGCCGGTCTGGTCGGCGATGCGCACGATCAGCGTGGCGCCGCCGCGGTTGATCATCGAGTTGGTGAGCTGCGTGGCGATGATCTCGCGGCGCAGCCGGTGCGACTGCAGCGCCTCGGGATGCCGCGACGTCATCTCCTGCGGGAAATAGCGGTTGATCTCGCGG
>JAHCKF010000188.1 GCA_026125925.1 Pseudolabrys sp. | reverse complement strand
CCGAGCTACGATCTGTTCCTCATTGTCATCGCGCCGGCGGCCTTGCTCATCCTGCACTTCGCGCTGGCGAAGACCCGCTTCGGCCGGCTGATGCGCGCCGCGACACAGGACCGCGAGATGGTTGGCGCGCTTGGCGTCAATCAGGCGGTATTGTTTACCTCGGTGTTTGCGCTCGGTGCCATGCTGGCCGGGCTCGGCGGCGCGCTCCAGGTGGCGCGGGAGCCGGCTAATCTCGCGACCGATCTCGCGGTCATCGGCGACGCCTTCGTTGTCGTCGTGGTCGGCGGCATGGGTTCGATCACCGGCGCCTATCTCGCCGCCATCATCATCGCCGAGGTCAAGGCGCTGTGCATCGCCATTGGCGTCGTCGATCTCGGCTTCGTCACCGTCAACTTCTCCAAGTTCACCCTGGTCGCCGAATTCATCGTGATGGCGATCGTGCTGATCGCGCGACCTTACGGCCTGCTCGGCAAGCCGCAGGGCGTCGTACGTTCGATCGCCGAGCCGGAAGACCCGATCCGCCCGGCGACGCCGCTGCTCAAGGTGCTCGGCGCCGTCATCCTCGCGCTGCTGCTGGCGCTGCCGCTGCTGGCGCAGACCTCGCCGTATTTGCTCGTGCTCGGCACAGATGTGCTGATCGCGGTGATCTTCGCCACGTCGCTGCATTTCATCATGGGCCCCGGCGGCATGCACTCCTTCGGCCACGCCGCCTATTTCGGCTTGGGGGCCTATGCCGCCGCGCTGCTGATGAAGCTCGCCGGCTTCCCGATGCTCGCCGCTTTGTTCACCGCGCCGCTGGTGGCGCTGCTCGGCGCGTTGCTGTTCGGCTGGTTCGCGGTGCGCCTGTCAGGCGTCTACCTCGCCATGCTGACGCTTGCGTTTGCGCAGATCGTGTGGGCGCTGGTGTTCCAGTGGGAAGGCTTCACCGGCGGCTCCAACGGCGTCATCGGCGTCTGGCCAGCGGCGCCGTTTGATAAATCCTGGGCCTATTTCCTGCTGGCGCTGGCGTTCACCGTCATCGCCATCCTGCTGCTGCGCCGCTTCCTGTTCGCGCCGTTCGGTTATGCCATGCGCGCCGGCCGCGACTCGCCGTTGCGGGCCGAAGCCATCGGCATCGACGTCAAGCGCATACATTGGCTCGGCTTCGCCATCGCCGGCTGTGTCTGCGGCATCGCCGGCGGCCTGTTCGCCTTCGCCAAGGGCTCGATCTCGCCCGAAGCGATCAGCGTCACCCGTTCGATCGACGGCCTCGTCATGGTGCTGCTCGGCGGCATCCAGACGCTGGTCGGCCCGGTCGTCGGCGCCTCGGTCTATGCGGTGTTGCAGGACACGGTGATGCGGCAGACCGAATACTGGCGCGCGCTGCTCGGCGTCATCATCCTCGTGCTGGTGCTCGCGTTCCCGCAGGGCATTGCCGGTGCGCTGTCGACGCTGACGCGCAAGCTCACGCGCAAATCCGGAGGCGCGGCATGAGCGTGCTCTCGGTCAAAGCGCTGTCCAAGGCCTTCGGCGGCGTCCGCGCCGTGGATGACGTGTCGTTCGACATCGGCAAGGGCGAGTTCCTGGCGCTGATCGGACCGAACGGCGCCGGCAAATCGACCACCTTCAACATGATCAACGGCCAGCTCGCGCCCGACTCCGGCGACATCCTCATCGGCGGCAGGAGCATCGCGGGACTCGCGCCGCGCGACATCTGGCGACTCGGCGTCGGCCGCACCTTCCAGGTGGCGGCGACCTTCGGCTCGATGACGGTGGTCGAGAACGTGCAGATGGCACTGATTTCGCACGCAGGCCGCATTCTCGGCCTGTGGCGGCCGGCGGCCTCGCTCTATCGCGAGCGCGCGCTCGAACTGCTGGCGCAGGTCGGCATGCGCGATGCCGCCGACCGGCCGAGCCGCGAACTCGCTTATGGCGACGTCAAGCGAATCGAGCTCGCCATCGCGCTGGCCAACGATCCGCAGCTTCTGTTGATGGATGAGCCCACCGCGGGCATGGCGCCGCGCGAGCGCAACGATCTCATTAAACTTGTGAAGGCGCTGGTGGTCGAGCGCGGCATTTCGGTACTGTTCACCGAGCATTCGATGGACGTGGTGTTCTCTTACGCCGACCGCATCATCGTGCTGGCGCGCGGCCGGCTGATCGCTGACGGCAACGCCGCCGCGATCCGCGACAATGCCAAGGTACGCGAGGTTTATTTCGGCACGGGCAAGACCTTCCAGGAGGCATCGCCATGACGGGGAGCATGAGCGAGCCGATGCTCTCGGTTGAAGGGCTCAAGGCCTGGTACGGCGCGGCGCAGATCCTGCACGACGTGTCCTTCAATGTCGGCCGCGGTGAAGTGGTGGCGCTGATGGGCCGCAACGGCGCCGGCAAGACCACGACCATGAAGGCGCTGATGGGCCTGGTGACGCGGCGCGGCACGCTGCGGTTCAATGGCGCGGATATCGCGGCGTTGCGGCCTTACGAAATCGCGCGGCTCGGTCTCGGCTTCACGCCGGAGGACCGCCGCATCTTCTCCGAGCTGACGGTCCTGGAAAACCTCGACATCGGCCGGCAGCCGCCGCGGCGCTTTGCCGATGGCGCGGCGGCCCCCGTGTGGACGCCCGAGCGGCTGTTCGCGCTGTTTCCCAATCTCGGCGAGATGCCGAACCGGCCCGGCGGCCGCATGAGCGGCGGCGAGCAGCAGATGCTCACCGTGGCGCGCACGCTGATGGGCAATCCGCTGCTGGTGCTGCTTGACGAGCCGTCGGAGGGCGTCGCGCCGCTGATTGTCGAGCAGATGGCCAACACCATCATCGAGTTGAAGAAGGAAGGCCTGTCGATCCTGCTGTCGGAACAGAACATCCATTTCGCGCGCCTGGTATCGGACCGGGTCTATGTGCTGGAGAAGGGCGGCATCCACTGGCAGGGTACGATGGCGGAATTGGCCGGCGATCTCGACGTGCAGCGGACCTACCTGACGGTCTGATTTACCTGGAAAAAGACTTTCGCTGGCAGCGTTTCCCGGTCATGCTCACGGCGGTCCTTGGCCGCAGGCCATGGTTCATTTGGCCGTTCAGTTGGAAGCGATTGAGGAATGACGCGCAGCAAACTCAGTGTCGCCGCGGTGGCGGACGAAAAGGCCTCCGGCGGCTACGCGCTCGACGAGCAGGTCGGCTTCCTGATGCGCGTCGCCATGCAGCGGCACACATCGATCTTCACCGCGAACATGATCGATGGGCTGACGCAGACCCAGTTCGCCGCGCTCGCCAAGCTGTATGAGGTTGGGCCGTCGTCGCAGAATCATCTCGGTCGGTTGATCTTTCTCGATGCCGCGACCATCAAGGGCGTGGTCGATCGCCTGAGCGTGCGCGGCTTCGTCACCGCGCTCAGCGATCCGAAGGATCGCCGCCGCCGCGCCGTGGCGCTGACCGAAGAGGGCCGTCGCGTCACCGAGGCGGCGATGAAGGTCGCCGCCCGCATCACCGCCGAAACGCTGACGCCGCTGACCGCGGCCGAGCAGCGCACCATCGCGACGTTGTTGAAGAAGTTGGGGTGATGTCGGGGCTTGTGCGAGAGCACGCAGCCTAAATCCGTCATCCTGAGGTGCGAGCGAAGCGAGCCTCGAAGGATAGACGGCCCGGGATTCACTGCCCGTCGCCCTTCGAGGCTCCCTCCGCTTCGCGGAGGTCGCACCTCAGGGTGACGGTTCGAAATCAAAACCCGTACAGCTTCGCCGGATTGTCGACCAATATCTTCTGCCGCGTTGCCTCGTCCGGCACCCAGTCGAGCAGCATGTCGAGCGTCCAGGCATCCCTCGGCGTCTTGGCGCCGGCCATCGGGTAGGGCCAATTCGAAGCCCACAGGCCGCGCTCCGGCGCGGCTTTGACCAATAGCTTGGCCAGTTTGCCGACGTCGTCGTAATAAGGCGGACCGAGCTTCGAGGTCTCGTAGGGCGCGGCGAGCTTGTACCAGACCTTGCCGGTGTCCAAGAGGCGCAGCAGAGCCTTGAATCCGGGATGGTCGGGTTCGACTGGCTCGAGGAACTTGCCCTGATGGTCGATGGTCACGGTGGTCGGTAGCGCCTTGAGCCGCGCCTCGTGATCGGCGAGCTCGCGGCCGTCGCATTGGAAGTTGATGGTCCAGCCGAACGGCGCCACGCGCGCCGCCATGGTCTCGAGTGACGACAACGGCAGCGGCGCGCCGGCCAGCATGAAGAAGCGGATGCCGCGCACGCCGAGTTTGGTCAGGCGATCAAGTTCTTCGTCGGTGACGCTGTCATCGACGACGACGATGCCGCGAGCGCGAGAAGGTCCCATGGTCGCCATGTCGCGCAGCAGCAGCCGGTTGTCCTTGCCGTAGGCCGAGGCCTGCACCAGCACGGTGCGCTCGATACCCATCTTGGTGCACATTTTCAGATAATCGCCGACCGCCGCATCCGGCGGCGTCACCACCGCAGTCGGCGCGGTGGGAAAGGTGTGGTCGTAAGTATGGATATGGCAGTCGCAGGTGCCAGCCGGCGCCTTCAACTGCGGCACGCTGCCGTCGCTCATCGTTCCTCCCGCGGACGCCTGGCGCGCCCGTTCGTTATTTCCTGCAAATCGCGCGCAGGCGCTGCGGCGTCACCGGAAGGGTGAGGATCGCGCCCGGCCGTTGCAGGGCGTCATCTATAGCAGAGGCGATCGCGGCGCCAACAGGGTTGGTGCCGCCTTCTCCGGCACCCTTCAGCCCGAGCGGATTGAGCGGGCTCGGAGCATCCTCGGTGATCAGGATGGAGGAGGGCGGCACTTCGTGCGCCGTTGGCATCAGATAGTCGGCAAAGGTGACGGACAGCGGCTCGCCGCCCTCGTCGTAAACGAAATCCTCGTACAGCGCGCCGCCGATGCCCTGCGCCAGGCCGCCGGCGATCTGGCCCTCGACCAGCGTCGGGTTCACCGCGCGGCCGACGTCATAGGCCATGACGTATTTCTCAATTGATACGCCGCCGGTCTCGGTATCGACGCGGACCACGGCGACATGGACGCCGTAGGGATAGACCATGTGCTTCGATTCGAAGGAGTCCTCGGCGATCAGCTCGCCGGGCCTGGCCTTCGCGAGATCGGCGAGCTTCATCGACGGCCCGGCGCCGCCTCTGCGCACGATCTCGCCATCGACGATATCGAGTTCGGCCGCCTCGGCCTGCATCAGCTCGGCGGCCAGCGTCAGTGCCTTGGTGCGGAGCCTCTCCGCAGCGCGGCGCGTGGCTTCGCCGGTCATCACCGTGACGCGCGAGGCAAACGCGCCAAGACCGCGGCCGATACGGTCGGTCTGGCCGTGCACGACATTGATCGTCGCATAATCGACGCCGAGCGTCTCGGCGCAGATCTGCGCCATTGCCGTCTCGATGCCCTGGCCGACCGAGGCGGATCCGGTGACGAGCTCGATGCCGCCATCGGCTTTGACCTCGAGCCGCACGTCGTCGAACGGGCCGAGGCCGCTCTTCTCGACGAACATGGCGACGCCGGCGCCGACCTTCTCGCCGTTGCTGCGGCGCCTGGCGATGTCCTTTTGCAGCTTGCCCCAGCCGGCGCGCTCCATCGCCTTGTCGAGCAGCAAAGCATAGTCGCCGGAATCGTAGACGATGTGCGTGCCGAGCGTGTCGAGGTTGAGTGCGTAGGGCATCGCGCTTTTCGGCAGCAGGTTGCGCTTGCGGATCTCGACCTTGTCGACGCCGACATTGGCGGCGATGGCGTCGATCAGGCGCTCGCGCACGAAGGTCGATTCATAGCGGCCCGGCGCGCGATAGGTGCCGCACGGCGTCTTGTTGGTGAGGCGGATGTGGCCGGTGGCGCGATAGGCCGGCACCCGATATGGCCCCGGCAGCATCGCCGCGGCAAGGTCCGGCACGGTCGCCGCGTGGGTGCGCATATAGGCGCCGTTATCGTGGAAGAATTCGTCGTCGATGGCGAGGATGCGCCCCTGGCGGTCGATGGCGGCGCGGATGCGGTGGGTCTGCTGGCGCGAGTGGTTGGCGGCGATCAAGTGCTCGCGGCGGTCCTCGATCCACTTGATCGGCTTCTTGAAGTGCAAAGCCGCCGCGCAGACGATGACGTCCTCGGGATAGATCTCGCCGCGAATGCCGAAGCCGCCGCCGACATGGCCCTCGAACAGTTGGAAGTCGTCACGCGTGCGGCCGAGCATGCGGCCGATGGTGTCGCGGTTCCAGTGCGGCACCTTGGCGGCGCCATGCATCTCCAGCCGGCCGAGAGCCTCGTTGTAGAAGCCGATGGCGCCGCGCGTCTCCAGCGGCACGCCGGAATGGCGGCCGACTGCGAGTTCGAGCGTAACGATGGAATCGGCTTGTTTGAACGCGGTCTCGACGTCACCGTAGCTTTTGACGATGACGCTCGGCTCGGTGTGCTTCGCCTCGTCGAACGGCCCCGGCTCGTCGGTCGCCTTCATCACCGGCGGCAGCGGTTCGATGTCGAGCTCGACGGCTTCAGCGGCGTCCTCGGCGATATAGGCATCGTCGGCGAACACGACGGCGACCGGCTCGCCGACATAGCGCACGTACTCATCAGCCAGAACGGGCTGCTGATAGGGTTCGAGTTCGACGAGGCCGGTGAGGCGGAACGGGATCGGCGGGATATGAGCGACGTCGGCAGAGGTCCACACGGCGTGCACGCCGTTCATGGCGAGCGCGGCCGAGGCGTCGATGCCTTTGAGCCGGCCATGCGCGACCGGCGAGCGCACCACGCGCATCGCCCACTGGCCGGGGAAATTGACGTCGGCGGCAAAGCGGCCTTGGCCGGTGAGCAGCGGCCGGTCTTCCAGCCGCGGCACCGAGCGGCCGATGAATTTGTTTTTTGGCTCAGCCATAGCGACGATTCGCGGCGCGCTCCCTCCCCCCTTGAGGGGGAGGGTTGGGGTGAGGGATATCCTTGAAGCGTTTGCAGAGAGGCGC
>JAHCKF010000187.1 GCA_026125925.1 Pseudolabrys sp. | reverse complement strand
ACCGAGCCCAAGCTCTACGAACATGCCCTTCTGAACGGCGAGGCCAATATCGTCGCCGGCGGCGCGCTCTGCGCCGAAACCGGCCATCACACCGGCCGCTCGCCGAAGGACAAGCACACCGTTGAAGACGATCTGACGCGCGACAGCGTGTGGTGGGACGGCAACCGCAAGATGTCGAAGGAGAACTTCGACAATCTGCTCGCCGACTTTCAGGCGCACTGCAAAGGCAAGTCGCTGTTCGCGCAGGACCTCGTCGGCGGCGCCGATCCTTCGCACTGCATCAAGGTCCGTGTCTTCACCGAACTCGCCTGGCACTCGCTGTTCATCCGCCAACTTCTCATTCGCCCGGAGCGCGCCGCGCTCGCCGAATTCGTGCCGGAGATGACCATTGTCGACCTGCCGTCGTTCAAGCCGGACGCCAAGCGTCACGGTGGCCGCGAAGGCTCCGACACGATGGTGGCGATCGATTTCACCCGCAAGATCGTGCTGATCTGCGGCTCGTCCTACGCCGGCGAGATGAAGAAGTCGGTGTTCACGACGCTGAACTTCTATCTGCCCGCCAAGAACGTCATGCCGATGCACTGCTCGGCCAACGTCTCGAAGGACGGCAAGGAGAGCGCACTGTTCTTCGGCCTGTCCGGCACCGGCAAGACCACGCTGTCGGCCGACCCGCACCGCATCCTGATCGGCGACGACGAGACGGGCTGGGGCGACGACGGCATCTTCAATTTCGAGGGCGGCTGCTACGCCAAGACGGTGAAGCTGTCGAAAGAAAACGAGCCGATGATCTGGGACGCCACCAACCGCTTCGGTTCGGTGTTGGAGAACGTCGTGTTCGATCCGGACACGCGCGTGCCGGATTACGACGACATCTCCAAGACCGAGAACACCCGCTCGGCCTATCCGCTCGATTTCATTCCGAATGCCTCGCGCACCGGCCGCGCGCCCAGTCCGAAGAACATCATCTTCCTCACCGCCGACGCCTTCGGCGTTATGCCGCCGGTCGCCAAGCTCACCCCCGAGCAGGCGATGTATCACTTCCTCTCCGGCTACACCGCGAAGGTCGCGGGCACCGAGAAAGGTCTGGTCGGCGTGCAGCCGGAATTCTCGACCTGCTTCGGTTCGCCGTTCCTGCCGCGGCATCCATCGGTCTATGCCGACCTGCTGAAGGAATACATCAACAAGCACAAGGTCGATGTCTGGCTGGTCAACTCGGGCTGGACCGGCGGCATCTACGGCGTCGGCCGCCGCATGCCGATCAAGGCGACGCGCACTTTGGTCACCGCGGCGCTGAATGGCTCGCTGAAGGATGCCGACTTCCGCACTGATCCCTATTTCGGCTTTTCGGTGCCGACCTCGGTTCCGGGCGTCGAGCCGCATCTGCTCAACCCGTTCAAGACCTGGAAGGACAAGGCCGCGTTCGACAAGACGGCGCGCGAGCTGGTCGGCATGTTCCAGAAGAACTTCGAGAAGTACGAAAAGCACGTCTCGCCCGACATCCGCGCCGCGGCGCCGGAAGTGAAGATCGCGGCGGAGTAAGACGAGCGACGGACAGAAAATGAAAGAGGGCGGCCTATGCGGCCGCCCTTTTTATTTTGCCGGAAGTGTTGAGACTTCAGTGCGAAGATGGAGCGTTTGCCGATATTCAAGCGCCTCCGGTTCTTCTTGGAACTCCAGCAGTTCTCCAGCAAGTTCGCTCAAGTGAGCTTTGACCTGTGTCGGCGTGGCGCGGAAGAACTCACGTCGCTTGTTAACGAGATTAACTCGAGTGCTTGCCAGGCGCTGGTGCATTGCAGTTTCTATCGCCACCGCGTCCTTTGAGAAGAAAAGGGCGTGAACATCGAAATTGAACGGCACGGATGCGTCGCTGAGCTCCCGTATTCGGTCCATCGGATTGAGCCGGCGAGTCAGCCCAAGCTTAACCATGCTGTCGCCGAATGATCCGACGTTCGATATCAGATAGACGTATCCAGCCCGAATGTTGGCGGCGCGGTAATCCACTGCAGAGATCGCTTGGTCGACTTCGGCAAGCTGCTCTTGCATGCGAGCGGCGCCCTGCTCATCTCCATTGGCAATTAGCTTTTGCAGGGCATTGAAATGATGCTCTCGTTCTTTGGCCAATCTTGCACGCTCTGCCTCTATCTCACGTTGAGCCTTCTGCTCTTCTCTGAGGCGCTCGCGCTCAATCCGCTCTTGTTCCTTTTGGGCGGCTTGTTTTTGGAGAAAGTCAGCCGTCAATTCGAGTTCGTGGGCGCGCAGGCGAAAATACTCTTCCGACACGCGAATCTTCATGGTTCTCCCGAGCCGTTCAATCGTGTCGGCTGATTTCTTGAGGCGATCTAATGCGGCGTCAATCTTGTACGGCTTCAGCCACCGAACGAGAGATTCTGCTTCAGCATTAAATGCCCGCAACATCAACTTAGAATACTCTCGGACCATGGCCTTGCCCTCTCTGGCTGAGCCGTTAACCGTCCAGTCTCCTGCGGAAAGGATTGCGCCACCATCCTTGAGGGTCATTGCTTTTATGCGTTGCTCAAGGGTCTTGAGGGCCGCGGAGTATGCGACGACATCGCTTAACGGGTGTTTGTATTGATATACCCCTACCTCTTGGAGTAGTTCGGCTTCATTAGTTTCGGCTATTTTTTCCTTCGTTCTTCGTAGCTCTAGTTGTAAGGCGTGCAACTCGGTCTCTAATGCAGTCCGCTCTGCGGAGAGCCGTTTGTTCTGGTTATCGATCTTTGCCTGCAGCTCACTTTTGTAGGACTCGAGTTCAGCCACGGAATACGCTTCGAGTTGATTGACGCGGCCATATCGTTCCTGGAGTCTTTTATATTCGCTCGTTAGCTGTTGGCTCAGCGCTGCCATGCGATCCAACTGTTTGCGGGCCTCGTCACGATCTATGCGAAGCGATTGTGCTGTGGCGAGAATCTTTTTGGCAAAATGCCTAGCGCCGAACCACGGTACGCGTTCGGGTAAGGTCCCCTTTTCTTCCATTGGCAGTTCCCCTCAAGCCATTGTGCTAGAGGAGCTGTTATGTTTCAACTCTTGGCTGTCTTCTGGCGAGGCGCGCGCCGCCGTCGTACGCGGCGCCGGACGTGAAGATCGCGGCGGAGTGGCATGTAATGCCGGGCTTGACCCGGCCATCCCGCTTAGGCGGGGAAAGTCAGTGCGTTCCTAAGCGGGATCACCGGGACAAGCCCGGTGATGACGAGAAAAGGACGGCCCGGCGGGCCGCCCTTTTGTTCTGTGGGCTACGCCGCGATCGCCTCGCAGGCGAAGACGATCTGCTCGACGTGACGGTGGTCGGTGCCGCAGCAGCCGCCGAGCACGCGGGCGTTCGGCAGGAGGTGACGCAGTTCGACATGCAGCGCGCCGAACTCTACCGGATCGCCGGCGTCGAGCTCGGTCGCGGTGTCGAGTTCGGCATGGCTGCGGCGCGAGGCATTGCCGCGCAGGCCGCCGATGCGTCCGAGCCATGGCTCGCCGGTCGCCACCGCATCGCGGAAATGCGTCGGGTGCGCGCAGTTGATCATGTAGTAGACCGGATAGCCCCCGGTCGCCTCATCGACCGCGGCGATCGCCTCCTTCAGTGTCTCGCCGGTCGGCAGGCGGCCGTCGGTCTCGGCGGTGAACGAGATCACCACCGGCATGGCGTGCGCCTGTGCCGCGCGCGCGATGCCGATCGCCTCGTCGATGTAGTTCATCGTGAAGGCCGAGACGAGGTCGGCCGGTGTGCCGGCGAACACGGCGATCTGCTCGCTGTGATAATCTTGCGCCTCGCGCGCGGTCATCTTGCGGCTCGGGTCGTAGCCATCGCCGCGCGGGCCGATATTGCCGGAAATGACGAAAGGCTGCGCCGGCGTTTCGAATTCGTCACGCAGTTCGGCCATGAGACGAATAGCCTCGCGGTTGGCTCGCGCCAATTCATCCGCGGAATAGCCGAGCTTGCTGGCCCAGTCGCGGTTGGCCCGCCAGGTCGGCGTTTCCAGCACGAAGCCCATGCCGGCGCGCTTGGCGATCATGGCGTGGCGCGCGTAGTAGTCGCGCACGCGGGCGACGCCGTCCGGCGTTCTGAACAGCGTGAACGAGGCGAAGCACGGCAGATCGACGCCGTCGTGATAGATGAATGTCGTCTCCATGCCGCTGTCGGTGAGGAATGTCTGACCGGAGCGCAGCGGCAGCCGGTCGCGATATTTGGCCGTCTCGAAAGCCATGGGATGTCTCCAGATTGGGGGGCGATGTGAGGTCGCGTTCTTGAGGCGCGGACCTAAAGCGATCTGCGGCGGCCATCCAGCCCACCGGTGGTGCAGGCCGCTGGTTTGCCGAAATGCCTTGATAATAAGGAGCTTTTTGCCGCCCCCGGCCGTGGCGAAATGCACGCGCGCATGTCAACTGCACTTCTGGTACAGTAACCCATGCTTGAAAAGGCGCGCCGCAAGGGTGACGACACCCGCGAACAGATTCTCGCCGTGGCCGAGGCCGCGGTGCTGGCGAAGGGATTCGCCGGCACCTCGATCGACGAAATCATCGCCGCGGTCGGTATTACCAAGAGCGGCTTCTTTTATCACTTCAAGGATAAGGGCGAGCTCGCCAAGGGCATGATGCAGCGCTATATCGAGCACGATCGCCAGTTGCTCGATGATCTATTCCGGCGCGGCGACGAACTGCACGGCGATCCGCTGCACGGCTTTCTCGTGGGGCTGAAGCTGTTCGCGGAAATGCTCGGCAACCTGCCGGAAGCACATCCGGGTTGCCTCGCGGCGTCCTTCGCCTATCAGGATCAGTTGTTCAACCGTGACATCCGTGCGCTCAATGCCGAAGGCGTGCTGGCTTGGCGCAATCGCTTCCGTGAGCGTTTCGACCTGATTGCCGAGGCCTATCCGCCGCGCCGGGATATCGACCGCGAGGCGCTTGCCGATATGGCGGCGACCCTCGTCGAAGGCGGATTGGTGATGGGCCGCATGCTGGCCGACGTCACGATCCTGCCGCGGCAGATCATGCTGTACCGCGATTACGTGCAGACGATCTTTCAGGGCCGGAATTGAAGGCGGCTACAAGCCTGCCTCGTAGCGCGGGCTGACCGATATCCGGTCATACAGCGGCGAGGTCCGCAAGTTGCGGATCAGCGCCATGGTGCGCGCGCATTCCTGACGCAGCTCTTCGAGCGAATGATCGACCGCGGCGCGAAACGTGTCGTGCCGCGCGGCAATGGCGACCGCGCCCTCGACGCGTTCCAGGAGCTCGTTGCGGCGGTCAAGGTTCGGCGCGGGGCTGCTCGGCGCGGAAGCGGGCATGGCGGCTCTCGGAGCGTGATCGGAGCGCCATTGATGGAACCGGCATGGTTAATAAATTTATAAAGAACAGGCCCGGTCCATCTGGCCGGGCCCGCTTTCTCGGATTCGACCGCGCTTAATTCGCCTGGCCGACCGTCAGATCCCGGCCCATGCGGTTGAAGCGCGCCTTTTGCTCTGCCGACAGCGAGGCATAGAAGTCGCCGAGCGGCTGCTTCACGGTGTTGGCGGCGTTTACCATGGCCTTCAGCCGGGTCTCGATCGCCTCGAGACGGCCTGGCGGCGTCAGCGGCGTTTCGCTCGGGCATGCGGCCTGCAGCACGCCGACGGCCTTCACCGTCGCTTCGCCCAAAGCGTCGAGCGCCGCCTGCTGCTGCCCGGTCGGCTTCACCGAGTCCTCGATCTGTTCGATCGGCAGATTGGTGAGGCCCGGCTTGTTCTCGCCGCACTTCCTGGCGTCAGCCGGCAGCGCCTCGCGCGCCTCGGCATTGTTGGCGACGTTCTTGCCGGGGCCGATTTCGTTGAAGCGTTCCTTCTGCTCGTCGTTGAGCGAGGCATAGAATGTCTCCAGCGGCGGCCGCACCGTCTCGACCGCCTGCAACGTGGCGTCGAGCCGCGCCGTCATCGAGGCGAGGCGGCCGGGCGGCGTCAGCGGATAGGCATTGCCGGACGGACAGGTCTGCTTGAACACGTCGGCCGCCTGCTTGCCGGCGTTCTGCACATCGGCCAGCAGCTTCCTCTGCTCGGCATTCAAGCCGACCTTGCTCTCGATCTCGGCGATCGGCCAGGCCGTGATGCCGTTGCCCGGCTGGCGGCACAGATTCTGTACTGCGGTATAGGTCGGAGGCGACGCGCGGCGCGGCGCTGACTCGATCGAACCGACATAATCCTCCGGCGGACCATATTCGCCGTAATAGACGCCATCGAAGAAGTCGTCATAGGCGTAGTACCAGTAGCCCTCGTCATAGCCCGACGGCCAGAACGTATAGTCGAAGATGTCCGAGTAAGCGTAGGGCCAGAACACCGGGCCGTACCAAGCGACGAAGTTGGCGCGGTGGCCCTGTCGCCAGGCGCGGCGCGCGGCGATGCGTTCGTGGCGAGCGCGGAAACGGTCGGCCCGGGCGCCGACATTGGCCTGCGCCTGGCGATTGGCCCAGTAGGCGGCAAAGCGACCCTGGCGCGACGCTTGCGGCGTGACGCGCGGCTGGCCATTACGCCGCAGCTGCGGATTGGCGCCGGCCGCGACCGCCGCGGCGGCATTGGCGGGACGGTTCGGCCGCGCCTGCTGTTGCAACTGCTGCTGCCGCTGCGCCGCACGCTGCTGCCGCGCCTGCTCGAACTGCTGACGGCGCGCCGCCCGCTGCTGCGGCGGCAGATTGCGCAGGACCCGCTGTTCGCGCCGACGCTCCAGTCGCTCTTGACGCGCCACCGCGCGCTGCTGCGCCCGAGACTGCTGCGGCCTTGCATTGGGCGTGAGGGCCTGCGTCCTCGCAGCGGCATCCGGACGCGCCGCGTTTTGGCGCTGCTGCTGGAGCTGCTGTTGGCGCTGCTGCTGTTGCGCCGCGCGCCGAGCGGCTCTGTTCATCTGCGTCGGCGCCTGCGGCCGCGCGATGTTCGGACGGGCGGCCGGACCTTGCGGCCTGGCCACGTGCG
>JAHCKF010000186.1 GCA_026125925.1 Pseudolabrys sp. | reverse complement strand
AAAAAGGTCATTCTGCGCTCGATTCAGAGGGTCGGCGCGCCGGAGCCCACCCATGGAGGCCCATCGCCCGTGACCGTCACGATCTCGTTCCGCAGCCGCGCGGGCGCCCTGCTGGGCGCCGCCGTCCTGGTTCTGACTGCGCCGGCGACGGTCCTCGCCCAAAACCAAAGCCGGGCTCGGGACATATCGACGTTGCCCTCGGCGCATGAAATCGCCCGCACGTCGATTTCCGGCGCCTACTTGGCCGCACGCCACGCCGGCGTGCAGCGCGATGCTTCGGCGGCCTCGGCCTATTACCGCGCGGCGCTGCGCAACGATCCGCGCAACGTCGAACTGCTCGAGCGCGCCTTCTTGTCGGTCCTGGCGGACGGCGACGTCGACGAGGCGATTCGCCTGGCCGAGCGGATGATCCAGCACGACCGCAACGACCGCATCGCCCGGCTGGTCCTGGGCGTGCGCGCGTTGAAGCAGCGGCAGTTCCCGGTCGCGCGGCAGAATCTCACGCAATCCGTGCGCGGGCCGATCACCGACCTCGCGGGCACGCTGCTGTCGTCCTGGGCGATGGTGGGCGCGGGCGACTCCAAGGGCGCCGTGGATTCGATCGACAAGCTCAAAGGCGCCGAGTGGTACGCCCTGTTCAAGGACCTGCACGCCGGCCTGATCCTGGACATTGCCGGCAACCGCAAGGAATCCGGCCGACGCTTCGAACGCGCCTATAAGCTCGACACGACCGCGCTCCGCCTGGTGGAGGCCTACGGCTCCTGGCTGTCGCGGAACGGGCAGCGTGACGAGGCGATAACGGTGTTCAAGGCCTTCGACAGCCAGTTGCCGCGTCATCCGCTGATCGTCGAGGAGATGGCCAAGGTTAAAGCCGGCGACAAGCTGCCGTTGCTGGTCACCGGGCCGCAGGCCGGCGCCGCCGAAGCGCTTTACGGCCTCGGCGCTTCGCTCGGCCGCCGCGGCGGCGAAGACCTCGGTCTCGTTTATCTGCAACTGGCGCTGCATCTGGCGCCGTCGCATCCGCTGGCGCTGCTGTCGCTGGCCGATCTCTATGAATCGCTCAAGAAGCCGGACATGGCGATCAAGATCTATGAGCGCATTCCGGCGAACTCACCCTTGTATCGCAACGCCTCGATCCAGATGGCGGCCGACCTCGACGCGCTCGACCGCAGCGACGAGGCGCAGAAGCGTCTTGATGAGATCATCAAGGCCGACCCGAAGGATCTCGAGGCGACTTTGGCGCTCGGCAATCTGCTGCGTGGCCGCAAGAAGTTCGCCGAATGCGGCGAGGCCTATAGCAAGGCCATCGACCTGATCGGCAAGCCGGAGAAGTCGAACTGGACCGTGTTCTATTTCCGCGGCATCTGCTTCGAGCGCGCCAAGCAATGGCCGAAGGCGGAAGGCGATCTGAAGAAGGCGCTGGAGCTGTTCCCCGATCAGCCGCATGTGCTCAATTATCTCGGCTACTCCTGGATCGATCAGGGCATCAACCTCGACGAGGGCATGGCCATGATCAAGAAGGCGGTCGCGCAGCGTCCGGACGACGGTTACATCGTCGACTCGCTCGGCTGGGCCTACTACCGGCTCGGCAATTACGAGGAAGCGACCAAGGAGCTCGAGCGCGCCATCGGTCTCAAGCCGGAAGATCCGACCATCAATGATCACCTCGGCGATGCCTACTGGCGCGTCGGCCGCAAGCTGGAAGCGACCTTCCAGTGGGCGCATGCGCGCGACCTCAAGCCCGAGCCGGAAGAACTGCCGAAGATCCTGAAGAAGCTGGAGCACGGCCTGCCCGAGGAAGCGACCTCGCAGGCCAATTCGACGGAAAAGCCCCCGGCCAAGCAGGGCAACGGCGGCTGAGGTCGAGTCTCTGCCGCTAACTTTTGACTCCGTCATGCCCGGCCTTGTGCCGGGCATCCACGTCTTTGGGCTAGGCTAAGACGTGGATGGCCGGGACAAGCCCGGCCATGACGAATGGGGCCACCCCGACGTGTTTGAACCGCTCACCCAAACCGCCCGCGCCAAGATCAACCTGACGCTACGCGTCATCGGCAAGCGCGCCGACGGCTATCACGAGCTGGAAAGCCTCGTCGTCTTCGCCGATGTCGCCGACACGCTGACGCTGGAGCCTGGCGGTCATGTCAGCGTCGCGGTGACGGGTCCGTTCGCCGACGCGATCGGCGCGGCCGGCGACAACCTGATCGTCAAGGCGCATGCCGCGCTGGCGGCGCTGGTGCCGGGTCTCAAAGCCGGGCGCTTCACCCTCGACAAGCACATTCCGGTCGCGGCGGGGATCGGTGGCGGCTCGGCCGACGCCGCCGCGGCGCTGCGCTTGCTGGCGCGGCTCAACGAGCTGTCGTTCGACGATGCGCGCATCATGACAGCGGCGTTGCG
The DNA here is from genome assembly GCA_026125925.1 of Pseudolabrys sp. The sequence continues at coordinate 4,624 of JAHCKF010000186.1, read as the reverse complement.
CACCGGCGCCGATGTGCCGGTCTGCGTCGGCTCGCGCGCTTGCGTCATGAGCGGCATCGGCGAGCGCCTGTCGCCGCCGCTCGATCTGCCGCCGTTACCGGCGGTGCTGATCAATCCGCGGGTCGGCGTCGCCACGCGCGACGTGTTCGCCGCGCTGGCGCGCCGGGGATTGCCCGGCGCGCGCCAACCGCTAGGCGAGGCCCCCCGCAGCTTCGATACGCTGATCGACTGGCTCGGCGCCCACGGCAACGACCTCACCGAACCGGCGATCGCCTGCGCGCCGGTGATCGGCGAGGTGCTCACCGCGCTGCGTGCGCTGCCGGGCGCGCGGCTGTCGCGCATGTCCGGCTCCGGCGCCACCTGCTTTGCGCTCTTTGCCACCCCGGCCGACGCCGAGGCGGCGGCGCAATCGCTTTCAGGCCGCGACTGGTGGGTTGCTCCGACCATGCTCGCCGGCGTGCCTTGAATTTCACCCACTTTTGCGGGAACTGTTGCCGTGGACCAGATTTGCCGTCATATCGGCGGGCGGCTGGAATACCGGAGACCTGACATGAACGGACGTTGGCTTGCGATGGCGGCGATCGTGGCGATCGGCGGGGGTCTTGTCGCCACCGATCCGGCACTCGCCCGCAAGGGCAACAAGGCGCACGTCAAATACGCGCGCTGCCACGATCAGATCGGCGGCCCGACCTTCCGCGGCATCTGGTTCAATACCGAGCCGCGGCCGAACGGCTGCTCGCCCTCGGTCCACGAATATGGCCGCTTCATCGGCCAGGATCCGGACCCGAACATCCGCTTCCAACTCATGCGCCAGCCGGAGACCGGCTACACGGTCACCAAATAATCAGAACGCCCGGGCGATACAGAACGCCACGGTCTCTTCCAGCGCCGTCTTGATATCCGAGGCCGGCACCAGCGCCAGCGCGTCGGTGGCGATCGAGCCGTAATGGCGGGCGCGGCCGAGCGTATCTTCGATGGCGTGATGCTTGGTCATCAGGCCGATGGCGTGGTCGAGATCGCCGTCCTCGACCTGGCCTTCGCCGAGCGTGCGATTCCAGAAGGCGCGTTCGGCGTCCGAGCCGCGGCGGAACGACAGCACCACCGGCAGCGTGATCTTGCCCTCGCGGAAATCGTCGCCGACATTCTTGCCGAGCTTGGCGGACTTGCCGCCGTAGTCGAGCGCATCGTCGACGAGCTGGAAGGCGATGCCGAGATTCATGCCGTAGGAGCGGCAGGCGGCGATCTCCGCCTTGTCGCGGCCGGCCAGCACCGGGCCGACCTCGCAGGCCGCCGCGAACAGTTCGGCGGTCTTGGCGCGGATCACGGCGAGATATTCGTCCTCGTTGGTCGCGGTGTTCTTGGCGGCGCCAAGCTGCATCACCTCGCCCTCGGCGATCACCGCCGCGGCCGAGGAGAGAATGTCGAGCGCGGTGAGGTTGCCGACTTCAACCATCATCTTGAAGGCCTGGCCGAGGAGGAAGTCGCCGACCAGCACGCTCGCCTCGTTGCCCCAAAGCATGCGGGCCGCCTGCTTGCCTCGCCGCATGTCGCTCTGGTCGACGACGTCGTCGTGCAGCAGGGTGGCGGTGTGCATGAACTCGACCGCGGCGGCGAGCTTGATATGGCCGTCGCCGGCATAGCCCGACAATTGCGCCATGGCCAAGGTCAGCATCGGCCGCAGCCTCTTACCGCCCGACGAGATCAGGTGGTTGGCGACCTCGGGGATCATGGTGACGTCGGAGCCGGTGCGATCGAGGATCGTCGCGTTGACGCGCTCCATCGCCGGCGCCAGCAGCTTGACCAGGCGCTCGATCGAGGCAGTAGATGACGAGCCTTGGGGATTTTCAAAAGGAACCACGACGGCCAAGACGCTAACTCCTCGAGACAATAGACGGTCGCTTTATCGCGCCTCGACAGCGGGGACAAGCCGAGCATAGAAACGCTATTGTGAAGGGGCAAGACCTCGCCCCAACCGGGCCGGGTCGGTCGGAAACAGGGGCGGCGATGGACAAGCGCGTCGAGGGCGCGGTGGCGGCGATGGACGATCCTGCGCCAGGGCGGGAGCACTGCCGCGTCGCCGTGCTGGTGCCCTGCTATAACGAGGAGGCGGCCGTCGCCAAGGTGGTCGCGGACTTTCGGGCGGCGCTGCCCGAGGCCGTCGTCTATGTGTTCGACAACAATTCGACCGACAACACCGTCGCCGTGGCGCATGCCGCCGGCGCCGTGGTGCGCCGCGAGCGGCATCAGGGCAAGGGCTTCGTGCTGCGCCGCATGTTCAGCGACATCGACGCCGATATCTACGTGCTGGTCGATGGCGACGCCACCTATGACGCGCCCAGCGCGCCGAAGATGATCGACCTGTTGCTGCGCGAGCGCCTCGACATGGTGGTCGGCAAGCGCATCGATCAGGAGGTCGCCGCTTATCGCGCCGGCCACCGCACCGGCAACTGGCTGCTCACCACTTTCGTCTCGACGGTGTTCGGGGCGACCTTCGACGACATGCTGTCGGGCTACCGCGTGTTCTCGCGCCGCTTCGTCAAATCCTTCCCGATGCTGTCATCCGGCTTCGAGATCGAGACCGAGCTCACCGTGCACGCACTCGAACTCGGCCTGCCGGCTGCCGAGGTCGACACGCCGTATTATGCGCGGCCCGAGGGCTCGACCTCCAAGCTCAACACCTGGCGCGACGGCTTCCGTATCCTTTGGATGATCGCGCAGCTTTATCGCAGCGAGCGGCCATTTCCGTTCTTCGGCGCCATCGGCGGCGTGCTGGCGCTCATTTCGGTGGTGCTGGCGGTGCCGATCATCGTCACCTTCCTCGAGACGCATCTGGTGCCGCGCCTGCCGACGGCGGTGCTGGCGATGGGTCTGATGCTGATGGCGTTCCTGTCGATCTCGGTCGGCCTGGTGCTCGACACCGTGACGCGCGGCCGCCGCGAGATGAAGCTGCTCGCTTATCTCAGCCACCGCGCGGTGGGCGATGAGCGGAGGAAGGGGTAGAGATGGTCGCTTTCGTCATTCCGGGGCGCGAGCTTCAGCGAGCGAACCCGGAATCCAGCGACAGGCTCCGTCGTCCCGGCCGGATTCCGGGTCCGCGCGTTGCACGCGCGTCCCGGAATGACAGGCTCCAGCTTGGTCAGTGCAAATGAAAGAACTCGTCCGCACCAACGACGCCGTGCTGGTGTCCGCGATCACCGCGCTGCTCGACGGCGCCGGCATCGAGCATCTCGTGTTCGATCAGAACATGAGCGTGCTGGAGGGCTCGCTCGGCGTCCTGCCGCGCCGCGTGCTGGTTGCCGACGACGAAGTCGCCGCGGCGCGGCAATTGCTCACCGAGGCCGGGCTCGGCCATGAGCTGCGGCCCGACGCAAATGAGCGCCGATAGCGAGACGACCGACGACGCCGTGCTCGGCGGCCGCCTGCGCTTGCTGCAGCCCAGGCGCGGTCACCGTGTCGGCCATGACGCCATCCTGCTCGCCGCCGCGACGGGCGGCCGGGCCGGTGAGCACGCCGTCGATCTGGGCGCCGGCATCGGCGGCGCCGGGCTGGCGCTCGCGGCGCGGGTGCCCGGCATTGGCGTCACCCTGGTGGAAATCGATCCGGCACTATGCGCGCTGGCAGTTGAGAATGCCGCGCGCAACGGCCTCGCCGATCGCGTCCACGCGCTCGCCTGCGATGTCGAGAATACCGATGCGCTCGCCGCCGCGGGCCTCGGCGCGGCCAGCTTTGATCGGGTGTTGATGAATCCGCCGTTCAATGATCCGGCGCGCCAGCAGAGCTCTCCCGATTCGCGAAAGCGGCTGGCTCATGTCGCAGATGACGGGCTCGCCGCGCGCTGGATCGCCAGCGCCGCCTTTCTGCTCAAGCCGGGCGGCGTGCTGACGCTGATCTGGCGCGCCGCGGCGCGCGACGAAGTCGTCGCGGCGATGCAGCCGCATTTCGGTGAGATCGGAGTGTTGCCGGTCTTGCCACGGCCCGATGCCGCAGCCATCCGCGTGCTGGTACGGGCGACGAAGGGAGATGCCGGCATGCGGCCGGACTACGCGCCGTTGCAACTGTGTGACGCCGGCGGCAAACCGGCAAAAGCGGCGGAAGAAATCTTGCGCCTGGCGCAGCCGCTACCGATGGCAGAGCCCTGAACTAACGACCGTTGCGGATGGTGCGCTTGATCTGTTGACGCGCGCGGTCGAGCACGCCGCCTTCAAACGACGACAGCGTCAGGACGGCCCCGATGAGCAGAAACATGATGGCGAGTTTGGGGTCCATGGTCTTTGCTCCGCTCTCAGCAACTGCAACGATGTGCATCCGTTCCCCCGAGCCCATCAGATAGGGTGCGCGCCATCGATTTCCACTGACCATGCCGTGGTTAATGAAGTGCAAATTTATGTGATCGGGGCGGCTGCGGCCGAACAGCCGCAGTGTCGCAGCACCGGCTACCGCGACGAATCGCGCTTGGCTTTGACTTGGCCGGCCCGGCCTGCCTAACTGGAGCAATGTCTACGGTATTCGATCGATTTCCCGCGCCCATGCGGTTCCTTATCCCGTCCCGGTTCCGCTCGGACATCCCCGTCGTGCCGGTGGTACGACTGTCGGGCGTCATCGGCGTCAACACGCCGCTGAGGCC
>JAHCKF010000185.1 GCA_026125925.1 Pseudolabrys sp. | reverse complement strand
AGCATGAACGCGGTCGTGCTGATCGAATGCCCGCGGCTGCTGTTCCCGTTTGCGCGCGAGATCATCGCCACGACCGTGCGCAATGGCGGCTTCCCGCCGCTGCTGCTGGACCCGGTCGACTTCGTCGCGCTGTATCGCCAGAAAATGGCGCAGCTCGGCGGCCAGGATCAGCCGGCGCAATAGGCCGGCTCGACTTGGCGGATAACGAGCGGTTATGGGCGGTATGCTTATACATAATGGTTTATTAATACGTAACCATTAACAGCAAGGGAGTACCACAGGCTCCGTTGCATTGACCGTGTTATCTGTTCGCTCCGGCCGAATTGCCGAAATCGCTATTTTCGCCGTGGTGTCGCTGGTGGCACTGGCAGCGAGCGCGCGCATCGGCCTTGTGCCGCCCAACGCGGACAACGGCGTCGCGGTCATCTTCGCCCCCTGGACTTCACCGCAAACGAGCATCGAACGGGCGACCGCCGACGGCAGCCGCTTCGTCCGCTTTGGCGGCCTCACTTTCATCGCCGTGGTGATGCCCAAGGCCGCCGGCTACGCGGAGCAGATGCTCGACGGCGGCGCCTGGTTCGTGGTCGATCCGAAGGTACTGGCCGCCTGCTCCGCCGCACTCTCGGTCTCCGGGCAGCGCCGGTGACCAGTCTCGACGACCTCAGAAAGACAGTCGCCACGGCGCAGGTTTGCCTGACATTGGCGCTGGTGCCGATTCTGGCCGCGGTCGCGCTGTGGCTCGGCAAACCGGTCGCCACGACGATCGCTGTTGCGGCCCTCCTGGCGAGCCTCCCGCTCGCCGGCATCGTGTTCAAGCGGCCGCTGCGTTTCACCGCCTTTGCCCTCGCGGTCGCACTGGTCGGCCAGACCTCCTTGCTGGTCGTGCTGTTCACCGGCCATCCCTGGCAGGTCGAGATGCACTTCTACTACTTCGCGGTTCTCGCGATGTTATCCGGACTCTGCGACGCCGCAGTCTTGATCACCGCAGCGACGCTGATCGCGGTTCATCACCTGAGCCTGAACTACCTGCTCCCCTCGGCCATCGTTCCCGGCGGCAGCGACCTGTTCCGCGTTATCGTCCACGCCATCGCCGTCGTGATCGAAACGGCCATGCTGGTCGCTTTCACGATGGCCATTCGCGCGACTTTCGCCGGTGCCGACAAGGCGCAAAAAGCGTCCGAGGCCGCGGCCGCCGAACTGTCGCAAGCCGGCAAACGCCGCGAAGAGGAACTCGCCGTCACAACGCGGCGCGCCGAGCACATGCGCTCGCTGCTCAACGACTTCAAGAATGCCATCGAAGGATCGACATCGATCTTGCATGCCGCGTCGCAAACCTTGCAAAGCGACGCCGAGAATCTCGATCGCGCGGCCACACAGGCGAGCGCCCAATCCGGCAAGGCCTCGTCATCGGCACAAAAGGCGACGCAGATGGTTCAGGCCGCCGCCGTCTCCGGCGAACAGCTCGCTCATTCGATCGCCGAGGTCGGCCGCAACGCCATGCGCTCTTCCGAGCTCGCCGGCGCCGCCGTCAAGGAAGCCATCCGCACGCGGACGATCATCGACAAGCTGGCGGCCGCCACCGGCGACATCGGCAAGGTCACCGATCTGATCAACGCCATCGCAGCGCAAACCAACCTCCTCGCGCTCAATGCCACGATAGAGGCCGCCCGCGCCGGAGAAGCCGGGCGCGGCTTTGCGGTGGTCGCCCAGGAAGTCAAAACGCTGGCGAGTCAGACAACGCGGGCCACCGAAGAAATTGCCCGCTCGGTCGAGGCCATGCGTGCCGAAACCGAGCTGTCGGTGGCGGCGATTTCCGGCATTTCAGAAACCATTCGCGAGCTCGACGATTTCTCGGCGCGCATTGCCGGCGCCGTCGAGGAGCAGGCGGCGACATCCCAGCAGATCGCCAGCAGCGGCAACGCCGTGACCGACAGCGTCGGCCAGGTCGGCAGCGCTATCGTGAAAATCGAAGGCGTCGCGGTCGAGGCGTCGCGCGCGGCAACCAAGGTCAATTCGGCGGCGATCGGCGTCACCGATCAGACCCGGGCCATTCGCGAACAAGTGCACCGGCTGGCTGACGAGATCCAGGCGATCCCGGCCTGACGCTTACACGTTGCCGCCGGTATAGCTGTTCCAGACCGGCGCTTCGCCCAAGGTCGCGACGAAGTCGCGGTGCGCCGCGAGTTCGGCCTCGGTGAGGCGCGGCTTGAGCGGCGCCGGACGCGTGCGGACCGCACCGCCACCGCCGACCATGATGGCGGTCGGCGACACGGTTTCGGCAAGGCCGAGCGAAGCCTGACGGCCGCCGAGCAATTCCAGATAAACCTCGGCGAGGATTTCGGCGTCGAGCAATGCGCCGTGCTTGGTGCGGCGCGAATTGTCGATGCCGTAGCGGCCGCACAGCGCATCAAGACTATAGGGGCCGGCCGAATGCTTGCGACGCGCCAGCGCCAGCGTATCGACCAGCCGCTCGCGCGCGATCAGCGTGCGCTTGGCCAGCTTGAGCTCGGCGCAGAGAAATTTGTGATCGAACTCGGCATTGTGAATGACCAGTGGCGTGTCGTCGCCGATGAACGCGATGAACTCGTCGACGATCTCATGAAAGCGCTTGTGCTGGCTGAGGAACTCGGCCGACAAGCCGTGCACATTGAAGGCCTCGAACGGCATGTCGCGTTCCGGATTGACGTAGGCATGGAACGTCAGGCCGGTTGGAATGCGGTTCAGGAGTTCAACGCAGCCGACTTCGACCAGGCGATGGCCCTGGTTCGGATCGAGGCCGGTGGTTTCGGTATCGAGGACGATTTCGCGCATGGTTCTATCTAGCAGGCCGTGGTGCCTGTCATCATCCGCGAAAGCGGATGATCCAGTAATCTCGAGAACGTCGGGGATTACTGGATGGCCCGCTTGCGCGGGCCATGACACGCCCCGAAGGCGACTCAGTCGGCGTCTTTCCGCATTGTACGCACCTGCGCCAGGATTTCACGCACCTGTTGCCGGGCAGCGTCGAAACCCCGCGAGGTGTCCACGATGAAATCGGCGCGTCGGCGCTTTTCGGCGTCAGGCATCTGTTTGGCCAGGATCGCCAGGAAGCGTTCCTCGGTCATGCCGGGACGACTCAGCACCCGCTCCCGCTGCACCTCCGCGGGGGCCGACACCACCACCACCGCGTCGCAGCGTTTTTCGCCGCCGGTCTCATAAAGCAGCGGTATATCCAGTACGGCGATATCGGCGCCGGCCTGTTTGGATTCGGCCAGGAACTTGTCGCGCTGCCGCGCCACCAGCGGATGCACGATCTGCTCGAGCCGCTTGATCGCGTCCTGATTGCCGATGACCTGCGCACCCAGTTTGATGCGATCGACTTTGCCGCCGCCGGTCGTGCCCGGAAATGCCGCTTCGATCAGCGGCGTCGCCTCGCCTTCATACAGGGCGTGGACCACGGCGTCGGCGTCCTGCACCGGCACGCCTTCGTCGGCGAACATCTTCGCCGTCGCCGTCTTTCCCATGCCGATCGAACCGGTCAGGCCGAGAATGAACATGATGCGGTTCCTTGTCCCGGACGCGGTGCGTCACGAAGTGATGCACCGCAGAGCCGGGACCCTAACAAACACCGGTGCTTATGACGGTCCTGGCTCAGCATCGCAACATTCCCATGTTGCGCTGCGCCCGGGACAAGAATGTCACCCATCCACATAACCGTTGTCACGCAGGTACTTGAGCAACGGCAACATCGGCAGGCCGAGGATGGTGAAATAGTCGCCCTCGACTCGTTCGAACAGATGAATGCCGATGCCCTCGAGTTGATACGCACCGACGCTGGTCATCGCCGTGTCGCCGGTCATTTCCAGATAATCTTCGAGGAAACGGTCGGAGAAATCGCGCATCGTCAGCCGCGCGGTATCGACCATCTCGAACAGCACCTCGCCGTCGCGCACCAGCGCAAAGCCTGAATGCAATTCGTGCGTCCGGCCGCGTAGCATGCGCAATTGCCTCGCCGCATCGTCACGGTTGACCGGCTTTGCCAGCCGGGTGTTGCCCTGCGCCAGGGTCTGATCGGCGCCCAGCACGATATGGCCCGGCATCTGCACCGACACCGCTTGCGCCTTGGCTTCGGCCAGCAGCCGCGCCACGGCCTGCGGATCGTCGACCTTGGCATCGCGCTCGATCGCGCGCTCATCGATCTGCGCGGCGCGAATGCCGAAGCGCAGCCCGGATGCTGCGAGCAGCTTGCCGCGAATATCGCTTTTCGACGCGAGTACCAGCGGATGAGGGGCGATCCACAACGGCATACGGAAATGACTCTCTCTAGGGCTTTTCGTTTAACCGCGTTCTCTCCACGCGAACCGAAATCCACTTCGCTGGAAGACGCTTTATGTGGCCGGGCGGCGGCGCCGTTCCATCAGCAGTTTCATGACGGCGGCGGCGGTCTCTTCGATCGAGCGCCGCGTGACATCGATCAACGGCCAGCCATGCTTGTTGCAGAGCCGCCGTGAGAACGCGATTTCCTCGGCGACCGCCGCCTTGTCGATATAGAGATCGTCGTCGCGGTGGGCCTTGAGACCGAGCAGCCGGTTTTCGCGTATCTGCACGATGCGCTCGGGGCTGGCGTAAAGCCCGACCACCAGCGGCCGTGTCAGTCTGTCCACCTCCGGCGCCACCGGCACACCCGGCACCAGCGGCACATTGCCGGTCTTGACGCCGCGATTGGCAAGATAGATCGAGGTCGGCGTCTTCGAGGTGCGCGACACGCCGATCAATACGACATCGGCCTCCTCGAGGCCGGCGACGTGCTGGCCGTCGTCATGCATCATCGTGTAGTTGAGCGCATCGATGCGATGGAAGTATTCGGCGTTGAGCACGTGCTGGGCGCCGGCGCGATGGATGGTTTCGGCGCCGAGGAACGACTGGAACAAGCGCAGGATCGGCCCCAGCACCGACATGCAGGGCAGGCCGAGCTCGCGGCATTTGTCCTCGAGGAGCTGGATCAGGTCCTCTTCGAGCAGCGTATAGAGGACCAGGCCCGGCGCCTCGGAGATTTCGGCCAGCACATGGTCGAGCTGCTTTCTGGAGCGCACCATCGGGTAGAGATGCTCGACCGGCGCAACATTGGCGTATTGCGCGGCCGCGGCGCGGGCGACCGTAATCAGGGTTTCGCCGGTCGCGTCGGAAACCAGATGCAGGTGAAAGTAGCCTGTGTCGGACATCGGGAAAGCGGCCGGATGAAATGTGGATTGGCGGGGATGAATCCGCCCCGGGAACCGTCATGTAAGCGGGCGCGGCAGGACAGGTCAATTTTTGTCCACATCGCTCCGGATGGGACAGGATTTGGCGCCTCGACTGGAAGATGGATGGCGATGTGTACAGCGCTCTGGGGATAGAAGGGGATAACGTGCGAATTGGGGCGAAAGCACGCGTTTCGGTGGGGACAGCCGGGCGGTGGAGTGAACGGAGAATCTGGAAGAAGGCCGGGCTCGGCGGTGGACAGATTGTTGACCGCGAGTCATGAGTCTAATCGACAGCGTAATAATAACTACAAACGATCTTTTAAGAGTCTTTAGGAAGAGCGCCGTGACGGAAGACCCCGTGGGGACAAAGCCCCTCTTGCGCGTGCTGGAAGGCCGCCGCGAAGAGATTCCACCGATCTGGATGATGCGGCAGGCTGGCCGGTATCTTCCCGAATACCGTCAGGTCCGCGAGAAGGCCGGTGGGTTTCTCGATCTCTGCTTCAATCCCGAACTCGCCGCCGAAGTAACGCTGCAACCGGTGCGCCGGTTCGGCTTCGATGCGGCGATTTTGTTTTCCGACATCCTCGTGATGCCGCTGGCGCTCGGCCGCAAGGTGGAGTTTCTCGCCGGCGAAGGACCCAAGCTCGAGCCGATGAGCGACGCCGCGGCGCTGAAGGACTTGCGCGATCGCATCGATCCGGATGTGCTGGCGCCGGTCTACGAGACCGTCCGGCGCGTCAAGGCGCAGCTCGATGGCAAGACGACGCTGATCGGCTTCTGCGGTGCGCCCTGGACCGTGGCGACCTACATGGTCGCCGGTGAAGGGACGTCCGATCAGGCGCCGGCGCGGCTGTTCGCCTATCGCGACCCGGAGAACTTCAAACGTCTCATCGATCGCCTGGTGCTGGGTTCGATCGAATATCTGGTCGGTCAGCTCAAGGCCGGCGCCGATTGCGTGCAGATTTTCGACACCTGGGCCGGCATTCTGCCGCCGGAGCAGTTCGACCGCTGGTGCATGGAGCCTACAGAGCGCATCGTCGCCGGCGTCCGCGCGCAGGTTCCCGGCGCCAAGATCATCGGTTTTCCGCGTGGTGCTGGCGCCATGGCGCTGCCTTACGTCGAAATCACCGGCGTCGATGCCATCGGGCTCGACTGGTCGTTCCCGCGCAGCCTGGCGCACGACATCCTGCAGCCGCGGGTTCCCATCCAGGGCAATGTCGATCCGCTGGCGTTGCTTGCCGGTGGTGATGCGCTCGACCGCGAGGTCGATGACGTGCTGACGCTCGCGGACCGGCCGCTGATCTTCAACCTCGGCCACGGCATCCTGCCGGCAACGCCGATCGCGCATGTCGAGCAGATGCTGAAGCGGGTGCGGGGATAACGGGGGACTCTCATCATGGGAGTTGACCCGGTGCCCCGCTCAGGCGAGCACTAAGCCATGTACCTCTGGATCAAAGCCCTGCACATCATCGCCGTCATCTCGTGGATGGCCGGCATGCTCTATCTGCCGCGGCTGTACGTCTATCACGTTGCCGCCGAGCCGGGCTCGCCGCAGGCGAAGACCTTCGAGGTCATGGAATATAGGCTTCTCCACTACATCATGACGCCGGCGATGGCGGTGACCTGGCTCGCCGGTATCGCCCTGATCATTCAGGGCGGCTGGCTGACCTCGGGCTGGCTGCACGCCAAGCTTGCTGCGGTGCTGGTGATGAGCGGCCTGCACGGCTTTCTCGGCCGCTGTCAGCGTGATTTCGCCGCCGGGCAGAACCGGCGCGACGCGAAATTCTTTCGGATTATCAATGAAGTACCCACTCTGT
>JAHCKF010000184.1 GCA_026125925.1 Pseudolabrys sp. | reverse complement strand
GTTCAAGGGCGCCCGGCGCGCCGGCGGGCGCCGGCTTGACCTCGTCCCGCTTCCACAGGCCGAGCATGACCGGCGGCATCGGGAACATGGTGAAATTGGGCGACGATTCGACCGGCTCGGTGCCGAGCAGTCCGCGATAGAAATGCGTGCTGGCGGCGATGTCATTGACGTAGAGCACGACGAGTCCGAAAGGCAGCATGGTTATTCCTCCTCGGTGATGAGGAGGGTTTAAGCCCAGCCGCTGTCAGTTTTTGTCAGGAGCCTCAGCGTGGCCCAATCCCCATCTGCTTCTGCCAGTCCTTCAACATCACGGCGCGGCGCTTGGGATAGCGCGCGTCGATCTCCGCGAGACCGGTAATGCGGTCGATGCGAAAGTGGCGGTAGTCCTGCCGCAGTTCGCACCAGGCGACGACGATGCGTGCCTCCTCGAAGAAGCCGACCGCGAACGGCCAGATCGTGCGCTGCGTCACCGCGCTGCCGGCATCGCGATAGTCGATCGCCAGCTTGCGCTCGCGGCGGATGGCGTCGCGAATCGGCGCCATCATGTTCAACTGCTCCTTGCTGCGCGTGACGATCAGCAGGCTCGGATTGTCGAACTGCGCGCGCCGATCGGGCGGCGACACCGCGGCGACCTTGGCCATGACATCCATCGCCGCCTGCGCCAGGCGCGGATCGCCGTTTTCGGCGACCCAATGCGAGCCGAGCATCAAGGCCTCGACTTCATCCTCGCTGAACATCAGTGGCGGCAGCGTAAAGCCGGGCCGCAGCACATAGCCGAGGCCGGGTTCGCCGTCGATCGGCGCGCCCTGCGCCTGCAAACTGGCGACGTCGCGATAGAGCGTGCGCAGGCTGATATCGAGTTCACGCGCCAGTTCCTGCCCCCGCACCGGATGGCGGCGGCGGCGCAGCAGTTGCACGAGATCGAGCAGGCGGACGGCGCGCGACAAGGGTCGCGATCGATGGCTTACGCCATCGCCTCCAGTTCATCGTCATTCAGCGAGCCGGGCACGATGGCGACGGGAATGGGGAAGCTGCCGGCGGTCTTCGGTAGATTGGAGATCAGCGGGCCGGGGCCCTCCTTGCCGGTGGCGGCGGCGAGCACCAGGATGCCGATGTCGTCGTCCTCCTCGATCAGCTTGAGGATCTCGTCGGCGATGGCGCCTTCGCGGATGACGCGGTCCGGCGCGGCATGCGTGATCTTCTTGGCGCGCGCGGCGTATTTGTCGAGCGCGGCGTTGGCCGCTTCCATCGCTTCGGCCTTCATGATGTCGGCGACGCCGAGCCATTGCTGGCTGCGCTCGCTGGTGTCGATGACGCGCAACATGACGATGTGCGACTTGGTGCGGGCGGCGCGGGTTGCCGCCCAAAAAACGGCGCGGTCGCACTCTTCGGAATCGTCGATGATGACGAGGTATTTGCGCTTGTGACCGGCCTCGTTACTGCGGCGCTTCTTCGGCATCGGGGCTCCTTACGCCGGGATGTCGGCAGGTGAATGGTCGGCAGAAAGACGCACGCACAAGGCACGGATGGTGGCATGCCGCGACGGGGCACGACAAGCCTGCCTTGTCATGCACTTTGCCTGCATTTTGCGCAGCAAAGCGGCCGGATCGGATGTGTTGGCGTTATTTCCGCCGCACGAAGCCGACGATGTCCTTCACGGCGTTCATGTTCGGCTCGGCAATGGCGGCGGCGCGCTGTGCGCCGTCGGCCAGGACGGAGTCGATATAAGCCGAATCCTGAACCAGCTTCTTCATCTCGGCGCCGATCGGTCCGAGCTTGGCGACGGCGAGGTCGACCAGCGCCGACTTGAAGCCGGAGAACTGCGCGCCGCCGAAATCGCGCAGCACGTCGGCCTTGGTCTTGTTGTCGAGCGCGGCGAAGATGCCGACCAGATTGTCGGCTTCCGGACGCGGTTCGAGGCCCTTCAGATCGCTCGGCAGCGGCTCCGGATCGGTCTTGGCCTTGCGGATCTTCTGCGCGATGGCGTCGGCATCGTCCGTCAGGTTGATGCGCGAGTAATCGGACGGCTCGGACTTCGACATCTTCTTCGAGCCGTCGCGCAGGCTCATGACGCGCGTCGCGGGGCCCTGAATGATCGGCTCGGGCAGCGGGAAAAAAGCGTCACCGAAGCCGTGGGTACGAACCGCGTCGCCGAAGTCGTTGTTGAACTTCTGCGCGATGTCGCGCGACAGTTCGAGATGCTGTTTCTGGTCTTCGCCGACCGGCACATGCGTGGCGCGATAAGCGAGAATGTCGGCGGCCATCAGGCTCGGATAGACATAGAGGCCGACCGAGGCGTTCTCCCGATCCTTGCCGGCCTTCTCCTTGAACTGCGTCATGCGATTGAGCCAGCCAATGCGGGCGACGCAGTTGAACACCCAGGCCAGTTCGGCATGCGCCGTCACCTGGCTCTGGTTGAAGACGATGTGCTTCTTCGGATCGATGCCGGCGGCGATGAAGGCCGCGGTCACTTCGCGCGTGTTGCGGGTCAGCTCCGCCGGATCCTGCCAGACCGTGATCGCGTGCATGTCGACGACGCAGTAGATGCAGTCGTGGGTTTCCTGCAGCGCCACGAATTTCGTGATGGCGCCGAGGTAGTTACCGAGGTGCAGGTTGCCGGTCGGCTGCACGCCGGAGAACACCAGTTGCTTGAACGACATGAACCTCACTCCGGGCGGATAGTGGCGGGCCAGATTGCATAATGGCGTTTTCGGCGCAACCCCGGCAGCGTTTTGCCGGCTTCGGCGCGGCCCTTTATCAGATTAGGGGTACCGCCTTCGTCCTTTAGGGTATAGGCGGGGCTTGTGAGAGCGGCAGGGCATCCCATGACCAAAGACGAACTGATCATCCAACTGATCAAGGTGGCACTCGGCATCCTGATCGGCGGCTACTTCCTGTGGTGGAGCCTGGAAGTGCTGAACCGGCTGCCGCCGCCGCACTGACGTTCGCCCAACGCCCACCTGTCCCGAAGTGCGGCCCACCGGCGGCCCGCGCATTGCTCCAAAGTGCCGCGCCGCTATAGTGCGCGCGGCTTGATCAAACGAGGTATCGCATGACTGCTTCCCGCTACGACGTGCTCGGCATCGGCAACGCCATCGTCGACGTGATCGCTCGCGCCGACGACGACTTCCTGGTCGCCCAGGGCATGCAGAAGGGAGGCATGATGCTGATCGACGAGGCGCGCGCCCAGGCGATCTACGATGCCATGGGCCCGGCGACGGAATCCTCGGGCGGCTCGGCCGCCAACACCATCGCCGGCGTGGCGAGCTTCGGCGCCCGCGCCGCCTTCGTCGGCAAGGTCAAGGACGATGAGCTCGGCAAGGCCTTCGCCCACGATATCCGTTCGATCCGCGTCGCCTTCGACACCAAGGCCGCCAATGAGGGCCCCTCGACGGCGCGCTGCTACATCATGGTCACGCCGGACGGCGAGCGCACCATGAACACCTATCTCGGCGCGGCGCAGGACCTGAAGCCCAGCGACATCGACGAGGCGCAGATCGCCGCCGCGGAAGTGGTTTATCTCGAGGGCTATCTGTGGGATCCGCCGCAGGCCAAAGAGGCTTTCGTCAAGGCTGCCGACATCGCCCACAAGAACGGCCGCCGCGTCGCGCTCACTCTGTCGGATTCGTTCTGCGTCGATCGCTATCGCGGCGAATTCCTCGATCTCATCCGCAAGGGCACGGTCGATATCGTCTTCGCCAACGAGCACGAGCTGCACAGCCTGTACGAGACCTCCGACTTCGCGGTTGCCAGCCTGGCGCTGCAGAAGGAGGCCAAGCTTGCGGTCGTGACCCGCAGCGAAAAGGGCTGCGTGGTGGTGAGCCCGGAGCGCATCGAGGCGGTGCCGGCGGCGCCGGTCGACAAGGTGGCGGATGTCACCGGAGCTGGCGATCTGTTCGCCGCCGGCTTCCTGGTCGGTCTTGCCCGCGGCAAGGACCACAAGACGGCCGCCCGGCTCGGCGGTCTCGCCGCGGCCGAAGTGATCCAGCACATCGGTGCGCGGCCGGCGGTATCGCTGAAGGCGCTGGCGGCCGAGCAGGGCCTCGCGCTGTAGGCCGCTGGCCTAGCCGTCTGCGGCTCCCTCAAGCTCCGGTAACCAATTGGTAACCGAACGTGGTTACCGATTGGTGAACAATTGCCGGAGCATGGCCATGGCCGACCGCGACGATTCCGACCCGAAATTCGCACCGAAAGCTGACGATCACAGCGCGGTGCCGCCGGCGCCTTCCGACGTCACGCCCGAAAGCGCGGCGAGCAACGCTGGCGCCAAGAGCGAATTGCCCAACGTCGACTCGCCGTCGGTTTCGCCTGCGATTTCCGAGCCGGTGGCGATCGAGGAAGAAGCGGTGACGCCCAAGGCCGAACCCGAGGTCGAAGCCGCCAATGACGCCACATCGCGCGCCACGCTGCACGCGCTGGTGCCGATGGTGAAGCCGGACTTCGCCGACGAGCCGCCTTTCGAGCCGCTCAATGTCGAGGACAAGCCGCGCCGCTTCGCGGTGAAGCGGCGAACCTGGCGCACCGTGCGGCTGGCGGCGTCGGTGGCCATCGCCACTGCGGTCGGCGCCATCGTCGGCGCTTACGCGACCGGCGGTTTCGCTCCCAAGCCGCAGGTCAACGCCGCGGCGCAGGAAGAGAGCAAGGCCATGCAGCAATCCGTGGCCAAGCTCAGCAAGGAAGTGACGACGCTGAAGGCCAATCTCGACGCGGCCAACAAGCGCGCGCAGGTGCAAACCGCGAGCCTTGAAAAGAAACTGCATGAGCAGAACGAGCGGCTGAAGAAGGAAGCGGCGGAAGTCACCGGCTCGATTTCCGCGCCTCAAACGACGGCCGCCGCGACCGCTCAGCCGGCCGTTGCGCACGCCGACGTGCCGACGCCGCGGCCCGCGCCCTCGCGCGTCGCCACCGCCAATGTCACGCCGCCGGCCGTCCCGGCCTCGGTGCAGCAACAGCCGCGCCAGACGATCGTTCGCAACTGGTCGATCCGCGGCGCCTCGAACGGCTATGTCTACGTGCAGGGCCAGTTCGGCGATATTTATCAGATCGTTCCCGGCGCGCCGCTTCCGGGACTGGGGCCGGTCGAATCGATCCGTCGTCTCGATGGCCGCTGGGTGGTCAAGACGCCGAAGGGCATCATCGTCTCGATGCGCGACCGGCGCTATTTCGAATAACATCCCGGTGGGCAGAGACCTCCGCGAGCGGCGCCCGTTGCGGCGTCGCTTTCATTTTGGCGTGAGGCCCATAGCCCGGCTTTTCGATCCATGTCAGAGTGGACCCGCCGGATAAGCGCGGGTGGTGAGACATGGTCGGCCCGATCGTGAGAATGGCGCTGGTGGCCGCGGGCATCGCCTTGAGCATGGCGGTGCTGCCGGCATATCGGGCGGCTGCGCAAGGCGCCGCTCCCGCGCAACCGGATGCCAAGCCCGAGATGCGCGTCGGCTGTCCGGGGCTGATTGCGTCGCGCTCGCCCTTGTTCCAGCGCGCCTCGCTGCGGCTCGCCGCGCTCAACGCCGATCAGGTGCGGCTCACCTTCATCGGCCACGCGACCTTCCTGCTGGAGAGCCCGCAACTCGTCCGCATCGCCACCGATTACAATGACTATGTCCGGCCTTCCGTGACGCCGGACATCGTGACGATGAACCACGCCCATTCGACGCACTACACCAACCGGCCCGATCCCGGCATCACGCATGTGCTGCGCGGCTGGGCCGACGACGAGAAGCCGGCGCGCATCGATCTTGCCTACAAGGACGTGCGCGTGCGCAACGTGCCGACCAACATCCGCACCTATAGCGGCGGCACCGAACGGCACGGCAATTCGATTTTCATTTTTGAAATGGCGGGTCTTTGCATCGCGCATCTGGGGCACCTGCATCACACATTGACGCAAGCGCAACTCGACGAGATGGGGCGCGTCGATGTGGTGATGGTGCCGGTCGATGGCAGCTACACACTCGATCTGGCGGGCATGATCGAGGTGCTGCACGCGCTGAAGGCGCCGCTGCTGATCCCGATGCACTACTTCAACCGTTATTCGCTCGAGCGCTTTCTCGAGCGCATGAAGCAGGAATGGGACATCGAGACGCTCGACGTGCCGTCCACAGTGTTGTCCAAGGCCACGTTGCCGGTGAAGCCGAAAATCCTTGTGTTGCCGGGCCATTAGCGGTATCGCAACCGGCCTCCGCGGCTGCCGGCGATGTGACCGGCATCACAGCAACATCGTGCGTTCCGGCTAAAATTTATCGGAAATGATATTTATCAATAGCTTGGCTTGACCTAAGGGAACTAATACTTAGGTGACAAGTTCTCGCGTGGGTCGCCAGCCGGTGGCGCGTAAGGATTTCTCGCTATGGTACAGACTTGGAGTTCGTGGAAGCGCTTTCCCGATGCGCACAGCGGCGGTGTCGTCGAGGCGCCGATCGGCCCTGGCGTCTATGAAGTGCGCCACACCATGACCGGTCAGGTCGTTGCCTTCGGCTCCGCCCGCAACGTCGCCAACGCGATCTCCGAACTCAAGGTGAACGGCGGCGCGAGCCCGCTGGCGCGTTTGTTCGGCAAGCAGCCGCTGGTGTCGGCCGTCAACGATCTCGAATATCGCACCTACGCGACCGCGAGCCGTGCCGAGGCCAAGACCGCGGCGAGCCGATTCCAGGGTCTGCGCCAGAGCGCCTGGCGGCGCCGTCTCGACCACGGCTTGAGCGCGCGCAACCTCGGCTGACCGAACCCGCACCCGATTTGCCAAAGGCCGGCGGCCCACGCCGGCCTTTTGCATTTTCGCGCGCCTGTGGTCGAATAGCCCTCATGCCGAGCGCGAGCGGCGGTTGTAAACCCCGCATCGCGCCACAAGAGCACGAGAGGGATACGCCATGCTGAGCTCCGAACAGAACGATCTCATCACCCGTACCGGGCCGGGAACCCCGGCCGGCCGGCTGATGCGGCAGTACTGGCAGCCGGCGGCGCTGGTGGACGAACTCAAGGGCAACCGGCCGATCAAGCCGGTGCGGCTGTTCGGCGAGGATCTCGTGATGTTCAAGGACGACAAGGGCC
>JAHCKF010000183.1 GCA_026125925.1 Pseudolabrys sp. | reverse complement strand
TCATGTTTCCCTTTGCCGGCATGCCGGTCTGGGCGCGCTGGATCGGCGAGGCGCTGCCGCTCACGCATTACCTGCGCATCGTTCGCTCCATCATGCTCAAGGGCGCCACGGTGTCCGACCTGCATTACGACGCCGCTGCGCTCGCCGTGCTGATGCTGATCGCGATGACGATCGCCGTGACGCGCTTCCGGCGCACGCTGGACTGATCACAGCCGCTGCGCCAGTCCCAGCCGGACATAAGGACTCGCATGGCCGTCGCTGTCGCGCGCATAGCCGATGGCGACCGACCACTCGATATCCTCCGTACGCATGCTGGTGACATGGAGGCCGATACGGTTCTGTCCGTAGCCGTCGGCGCCGAAATATTGAAGTTCCGGGCCGACATAAAAGCTCTCTTCGTTGAGCAACTCTCCTGTGATGCGCCGGCCATAGGCGATCCGCGCGGAATGGCTGGTCGCCAATGTCGATAGGGACAGGTCGCCGGCGATCAGTGTGTCCGGCGATACTTCCCACCAAAGCTCGCCGGCAAAGCGCAGGCCGAAATTGCGGCCGCGCAAACGGTTCTCGATATCGTCCGGCCACAGCCAGTGCATCTGCCATTCCGGACCGAAGAAGAACTTCATCTCCGCTTCGCCGCGCTTGATGCGGAAGCCGGGCAGGACTTGCGCCTGCCATTCGCTGCCGACGACTTTCTGGCCGGGCATGCTGCCGGGCCAGTAACGGTAGACGCCGCCGCTCATCAGCAGTTTCAGCATCAATCCGTCGCGCTCGAAGCCACCGGGCGCATACAGGAAGCCGGAATAGGCGAAGACGCCGTTGCGCCAGAGGTCGCGGCCGGAGAATTGCATGACCTGGGAATAGTCTTCTTCGGCCGCCGCGCGCGTGGCCGGCCGCATAACGCAAACGAGCAGAGCCGCGGCGACAAGGGCCGCCGCGCAAACGCGTCGACGCGAACGCATGCGGCCCCCCGACCGCTGACACAACCGGGTTGTGCAACTACAGCTTGCAGAAGGAGCGCTGTCTACAACGCGTTAAATACACGTCATGGTTGCAGGCTGGAGTGGCCTATTGTCTGGCGAGGCGGCGCGGCGGCCCGCCAAGCGTGCGGTGGATCATGGCCGTAAAGGCCGAGGCGCTGGCATAGCCGACCGCGCTGGCGGTTTGAGCAACCGATGCGCCATCGGCCATGCGCGCCAAGCCGTCGATGGCGCGGAGGCGCGCGCGCCATTCGGCAAAGCCGAGCCCGGTTTCGTGACGGAACAGCCGCGCCAAAGTGCGGCGGCTGGCACCGGCTTCCTCGGCCCAGCGGTCGAGATCGTGGTCGATCGCCGGGTCGTCGAGCAAAGCGTGGGCAACACGCAGGGCCCGTTCGTCGCGCGGCATCGGCACCTCGAAGCGTCGCGCGTCGAGCCGGCCGAGTTCGGTGAGAATAAGCCGGGCGATGGCGCCGCCGCGGTCGGTTTCGCTGTAATCGACCGGCTCCTCGAGCAGCGCCAGGATCAGTTCGCGCAACAGGCCGGAAATCTCGGCGACCACCGGCGCCGCCGGCAGGGCCTGGCATAACGCGGGGGCAATATAGACCGTGCGCATCTCGACCTTGCTGCGCATCCGCACGCTGTGCGGCGTCTGTGGCGGCAGCCAGACGGCCCGGGCCGGCGGCAGGATCCAGGCCGCCTCAGCGGTCTCGACCCGCATGATGCCGCTGGTGGCATGTAGCAGTTGACCCCGCCGGTGGATGTGCAGCGGGATGTGCTCGTTCGCGCCGCAGGTCTTGGCCATCACCGCGACCGGGCGGGGCGCGTTGTCCATGTTCGGACGGTATTCCGGCTTGTCGGTCATGGATGCTGTCTTGGCCCGTTCACGATGAAAATCGGCCGAACGTCGCCAAAAGGCAAGTCTATAGTAGAAGGGTAATTCAAGGGCGATTCCGCCCGGAAAGTTCATGCAATGCCCGGACCGACGACCGCCGCCTCTACCTTGATCGATGACGCCGCCCGCCGGCGTTCCATCTCGTTTCTCAACATCGCGCACGGCCTCGATCACTTCGTGCTGCTGATCTATCCGACGGTGGTGATTGGGCTCGAGGCGGTCTACGGCCGGCCCTATAGCGAACTGATCGTGCTCTCGAGCACGGCCTTCGTCGCCTTCGGCATCTTCTCGTTGCCGGCCGGTTGGCTCGCCGACCGCTGGAGCCGCCGCAACATGATGGCGGCCTTCTATCTCGGCTGCGGCGCATCGATGATCGCGGTGGCGCTGGCGCCGAACCTGATCGTGCTGTCCGCGGCGATGTTCTTGCTCGGCGTCTTTGCCGCGATCTATCACCCCGTCGGCATGGCCATGCTGATCGAAGCCGCCAGCGCCCAAGGCGGCACGATGGGCCGTACGCTCGCCTTCAATGGCGTGTGCGGCAATCTCGGCGTGTCGCTGGCGGCCGGCGTGTCGGCCGCGCTGGCCTATTGGGTGAGCTGGCGCGCGGCGTTCTACGTACCGGCCTTCGTGTTGCTCGCGACAGGCATCGCCTATCTCTGGCTGACGCCTGATGACCGCCATGGCGCCAGCAAGCGGCAGTCGAAGCCCGCGGTGCAGCTGACGCCGAAGCTGATGGCGATGCTGTTCAGCCTGTTTCTCGTCATCGCGCTGAGCGCGGGGCTGGTGTTCAACGTGCTCACCATCGCGCTGCCTAAGATCGTGGATGAGGGCATGGTCAAGGGCGTGCCGCTGGTGCTGGTCGGCAGTGTCGCCACCGCGGTCCTGCTCTGCGGCGCGCTGGCTCAACTTGCGATCGGCCGGTTGGTCGAGTGGTTCGCGCCGCACTATCTCTTCGCCGTTGTCACGGCGCTCGGCTTCACGGGTAATCTCTGGGCCTCTTATGCCGATGGCGTGCCGCTGATGATTGCACTCGCTGTCGCCATCGCCGCGATCTATGCGCAGGTGACGGTCAACGACATGATCCTCGCGCGTTACACCGCTGACGCCTGGCGCGGCCGGGTTTATGCTGTGCGCTATTTCACCTTGTTCATCTCGACCGCCGTCGCCGTCGCCATGATCGCATTTTTGCACAATGCCGGCGGGTTTGGTCTCGTGCTCGGCGCCAATGCCGCAGTGGCGTTCCTGATGTTCCTTGCCACGGTGGCGCTGGTGGCGATGATCGTGAATATCGAAGGCCGGCAGACGGTGATGCAGCCGGCCGAATAAGGCCGGCCGGTCCCCAGCGCGCCGGTCAGGCGCGCGGTGCCGATAAGGCCGGGAAGGGACGCGCGCTCTCGTAGGCACGCGCGGCGCGCAGCACCAGCGCATCGCCTCGCGGCGGGCCGACAATTTGCAATGCCATCGGCAAGCCGTCTGAGGCGAAGCCGCACGGTACCGAAGCTGCCGGCTGCTGCGTCAGGTTGAACGGATAAGTGTAAGGCGACCAATTGATCCATTCGTCGCCGAAGCGGCCGTCCGCCGGCGTGATGCGGCCGGCCTCGATGGCCGTCGTCGGCATCTGCGGCGTCAGCAACAAATCGTAGCGCTCGTGGAAGCGCAGCATGTGCAGCGCCAGTTCGGTGCGTTGCGTGTGGGCGGCGAGATGATCGGCGAGCGAGACGCTGCGGCCGAAATCGGCCATGCGGCGCAGACCTTCGTCCATCTGCTCGCGCTTTTCCGCCGGCACGGCATCGACGATGGTCGCGGCGACCGCGTACCAGATGTTCTTCTCGATCGCGATCGGTTCGGCGAAGCCAGGATCGACCTCTTCAACAACGGCACCCAACTCGGCAAACACTTGCGCCGCCTGTCGTGCCGCCGTCTCGATCTCGGCATCGAGCGTTTTCACGTAGCCTAGCCGCGGTGAGTAGGCGATGCGCAGGCCGCGCACGCCATCATTTAGGCCGACGCGATAATCGGGCGCGGGCGTATTCCACGCCGTGGTATCGCGCATGTCGGGCTGGCCGATCATGCTGAGCATCAAGGCGGCGTCGCTGACGGTGCGCGTCAGCGGCCCCTGATGCGCCAGCACGGTGAAGGCCGAAGCCGGATAGGCCGGCACGCGGCCGTAGCTCGGCTTGATGCCGAAGGTGCCGCAGAACGCCGCGGGAATGCGGATCGAGCCAGCGCCGTCGGTGCCGAGATGCAGGACGCCGAGATTGAGCAGCGCTGCCGCGACCGCGCCGCCGGACGAGCCGCCGGTGGTGCGCGTCAGGTCCCACGGATTGCGCGTGATGCCGGTGAGCGGCGAATGGCAGGCGCCAATCCAACCGAACTCCGGCGTCGTCGTCTTGCCGAGAAGAATCGCGCCTTGCTCCTTGAGCCGTGCCGCCGCCGGCGCGTCGTGCGGTGCCGGCGTATCGGGCGTGGTGAGCGAACCCTTGCGGGTCGGCCAGCCTTTGACGTCAATGATGTCCTTGATGGTCGCGGGCAGGCCGTCGGCGAGGCCACTCGGCTCGCCCTTCGCCCAGCGCGCCTCGGAGGCGCGGGCCGCGGCGAGCGCGCCGTCGCGATCGACCAGCACGAAGGCGTTGATCGCCGGCTCGAAGCGTTCGATGCGCTCGAACGCGTCGCGCGTCACCTCGACCGGCGACAACTCTCGCCGGCGATAGAGGCGGAGAAGATCGGCGGCATTGAGTTCGGATATGGCCGCCATCGCTGCGCTCTCCCTTAAAGCCGTTCGATCAAGGCCATGGCCGCCGCAGGCATTTTCACCTTGGCCTCGTGGATGAAGTAGATGAACACATCACGCGGCTTCTTGTCGGCGGCTTTCTTGTCGATGCGCGGCAGGTCGGCCGGCGCGCCGCCCTTGAGCCAGGTGTTGGCGCGTTTGGCCCATTCATCGAGGGCCTTGGGCGGATAGCCGGCCTTCAGCTTTTCATCGCCCTTCTGCAGCCGCGCATAGACGAAGTCCGACGTCACGTCGGCGATCTCGGTATAGGTCTCGTGCTCGGCGTAGCAGATGGCGACATTGTGCTTGCGCGCCAGCGCGATGAACTCGGGCGTCTTGAAGGTGTCGTTGCGTACCTCGACGACGTGGCGCAGCGTCGTGCCCTCGAACTTCGCCGGCAACAGATCGAGGAAGGCGCCGAAGTCGGCGGCGTCGAACTTCTTGTGCGGCGCAAATTGCCACAGCAGGGGCCCGAGCTTGGGTCCGAGTTCGGTGATGCCGGATTCGAGAAAGCGCTGGATTGAGGGACCGGCTTCCGCCAGCACGCGGCGATTGACCGCATAGCGTGGCCCCTTCAGCGAAAACACAAAACCGTCCGGAACTTCGGACGCCCATTTGCGGAAGCTTGCCGACTTCATCGTCGAATAAAACGTGCCGTTGACCTCGATCGAGGTCAGATGCTGACCGGCATATTCGAGTTCGCGCGCATGCGGCAGACCTTTGGGATAGAAGACGCCGCGCCACGGCTCGTAAGTCCAGCCGCCGACACCGACGAAGACGCGCGAGGGGTAGGTTTTCGTTAAGGTTTTCGTCATGTTATTTTCACAATGGCCGACTATACACGTTTCCAAGCGGCGGCGGATCGCGTTGCGTTTGATCCCTGCCTCGACGGCCACGATGAGATGAGCGACGGCGGATGTACCCGCGCTGCATCTTGTCCGTGGTCGTTCTCATTTCGGGCAGGCTAGCCCGCGGCGGCGCCGCGCTCCACCCGATTTCTTTTTTCTTCCCTGCGTTCAGGTCGGTCTTGCCGCGGCGGCGAGGCGCGTATTGTCGGCGCGCAAGGCCGCATTCTCGTCCTCCAGTCCCTTGATGGTGTGGAACAGACGGGCCGTGGACAATTGCAGGAAATAGAAGCCGAAGGTCGGGTTCTGGAAATAGAGCTGCATGACGTGGTCGTAGGAAACCGCCAGCGTCTCGCCGCTCTCGATGCAATCGATGGTCGCGGTGCGCGATTTGCCCGGCTCCAGCAGGCCGAGCTCGCCGATGATGCTGCCGGCGCTGAGCTCGACATTGCGCTCCACCACGCGGAAGCGGCCGGACATGATGAAGTGCAATTCGGTCGCCGCATCGCCCTTGTTGAACAGCACGGTCCCGGCCTCGTAACGACGGCTGGTGGTGAACGGCTTCAGCCAGTCCATGTTGAGGTCGCCGGCTGCCGCCTCGTTGACCTGGCGGATCAGCTTCTTCATCTGGCCGAAGCGCATGGCGTTGATCGGCAGCAGGATGCAGTTGAGGATCAGTGTCGGATACACGCCCACCAGCGTCGACCAGGTGATGAACAGGCAGTTGGTCGCCATCGCCACGATGCGCAGCGGGATCATCGTCTTCATCAGGTAGCCGATGATGTTGAGGATGACGGCCGCGGCCGACACGAGCATGACGAAGTCGATGTCGCTCAGCGAAGTGGGGAAGTGCATGAAAGGTTCCGGGCGTGACGTGATTCCGGCCTCACGTTAGCGAGCGGCGCGCCGATGCGGCAATGGAAAAAGGCCCGGGATTTCTCCCGGGCCTTCGTGTGTTTTACGCTTTTGAGGGGCGTTAGAAGTCCATGCCGCCCATGCCGCCCGGCATGCCGCCCGGCGCGCCACCGGCACCGGCGCCCTTCTTCGGCGGCAGTTCGGCGACCATCGCTTCGGTGGTGATCAAGAGGCCCGCGACCGAAGCCGCGTTCTGGATCGCCGCACGCACGACCTTCGTCGGGTCGATGATGCCCTTGGACATCATGTTCCCGTATTCGCCGTTCTGCGCGTCGAAGCCGTAGGAGTACTGGTCCTTCTCGAGCACCTTGCCGACGATGACCGAACCGTCTTCACCCGCGTTGAGCGCGATCTGACGGGCCGGGGCCTGGATCGCCTTGCGGACGATGTCGACGCCGACCTTCTGGTCATCGTTCTGGGTCTTGATCTTCTTCAGGGCCTCGGTGGCGCGGAGCAGGGCGATGCCGCCGCCCGGCAGGATGCCTTCCTCGACCGCGGCGCGGGTCGCGTGCATCGCGTCATCGACGCGATCCTTGCGCTCCTTCACCTCGATCTCGGTCGCGCCGCCGACGCGGATCACCGCGACGCCGCCGGCGAGCTTGGCCAGGCGCTCTTGCAGCTTCTCACGGTCGTAGTCCGAGGTGGTTTCCTCGAT
>JAHCKF010000182.1 GCA_026125925.1 Pseudolabrys sp. | reverse complement strand
CGATGATGACGCTCGAGGTCCAGACGTCGAAGGCCGAGCCGTCCTGCACCGCCTTGCGGATGCCGAGCGGGATCGAGATCAAATAGGTCAGCAGCGTCATCCAGATGCCGAGCGACATCGACACCGGCAGCTTTTCCTTGATGAGCTGCAGCACGCTGACGTCGCGGAAATAGCTCGAGCCGAAGTCGAACCGCGCATAGTTCCACAGCATCAGGCCGAAGCGCTCATAGGCCGGCTTGTCGAAGCCGAACTGCTTCTCGAGCTTCTTGATGAATTCGGGATCGAGGCCCTGCGCGCCGCGATATTTCGACGACACCGCGTCGAACTGGTTGCCACCCTGCATGCCGCCGCGGGCGCCGAAATCGCCCGACTGCGAGCCGGAGATGCGCGAGGTGGCGCCGGTGTCTGAGCCGGTCAGCTGCGCGATCACCCGCTCGACCGGGCCGCCCGGCGCGAACTGCACCACGACGAAGGACACCAGCATGATGCCGAGCAGCGTCGGGATCATGAACAGCAGACGGCGGACGATATAAGCGGCCATGCGGCGTTTATTTCCCCTGTCATTCCGAGGCGACGCGAAGCGGCGAACCCGGAATCCAGCTCTGGATTCCGGCTCCGGCCCATAGCGCGTAAACGCGCTTATGGGCCGTGCCGGAATGACGAATCGACTTTATCCCTTCTTCTACAACTTGGCGGCTTTGCTCTGGTCGTACCACCAGGTTTCGACGACGCCGCGGGCATAGCGCGGTTTCTGCGGCGGGCGGGCGAAAACGTCCCAATAGGCGAGCCAGTGCGACCCTTTGTACCAGTGCGGGATCCAGTAGCGGCCGGCGCGGATGACGCGGTCGAGCGCGCGGCAGGCGGTGATCAGGTCCTCGCGCGTCGGCGCCGCGATGATCGTCTCGATCAGCGCATCGACCGCCGGATCGGCGATGCCGGCGA
Organism: Pseudolabrys sp.; assembly: GCA_026125925.1. The sequence continues at coordinate 6,197 of JAHCKF010000182.1, read as the reverse complement.
CGTTCATCGTGCCCTTGGTGGCGGCGGCCCGCGAGGAGAAATAGCTGCGCAGCGAATCGCCCGGCGTTTCCGAGAAACTGAACCGCTGCACCACGATGTCGAAGTCGAAGTCGTCGACCCGCTTGCGGTACTGCACCGGATCGACGATGCGAAGGCTGGCGTCGATGCCGAGCGTCTGCAGGTTCTTGATGTAGGTCAGATGATGCGGCTTGAAGGTCGGTTCCTCGATCAGGAACTCGATGGTCAGCGGCTCGCCGCCCGGCAGCATGCGCTTGCCGTCCTTGACCGGGAAGCCCGCCTTGGTGAGGAGTTGCGAGGCGCGGCGCAGCAGCTTCCTGTCATGGCCGGAGCCGTCGCTGACCGGCGGCAGGTAAGGCTCGCCGAACACCTCGTCCGGCAGCTTGCCGCGGAACGGCTCGAGCAGCGCCACCTCGGCAGGCGACGGCGGGCCTTTCGCCATCATGGTTGAGTTCTGGAACACCGACTGGGTGCGCTCGTAGGAGCCGTACATCAGGTTCTTGTTGGTCCATTCGAAGTCGAAGGCGTCGTCGAGCGCCTCGCGCAAATCGCGGTTCTTGAACTTGTCGCGCCGCGTGTTGATGAACCAGCCCTGCGCGCCGGACGGCGTGTCGTCGGCCAGCACGTCGCGCTTGACCTTGCCCTCGCGCAGCGCCGGGAAGTCGTAGCGCGTCGCCCAGACCCGCGAGGTGAACTCCTCGCGCAGCAGATAAGCCTTCGCCGTGAAGGCCTCGAAGCCGACGTCGCGGTCGCGGAAATATTCGTAGCGCACGGTGTCGAAATTGTACTGGCCGCGCGACACCGGCAGGCCGGCGCCCCACCAGTCCTTGACGCGGACATATTCGATGAAGCGGCCGGGCTCGGCCTTGCCGACCTTGTAGGGGCCGCTGCCGAGCGGCGGCTCCATGGTCGACTGATCGAAGGTCTGCCTGGCGTAATAGGCGCGCGAGAAGATCGGCAGGCCGGCAACGAACAGCGGCACGTCGCGGGCGCGCTTCTCGACGAAGCGCACGATCACGGTGGCGTCGTCCGGCGCTTCGGCGGTCTTGAAGTCGCGCAGCGACTGCGTGACGATCGGATGGCCTTTGTCCTTGAGCGTCGTCAGCGACCAGACGACGTCATGGGCGGTGAGCCTGCTGCCGTCGTGGAACGTCGCCTCGGGGCGCATCGTGAAGGTGTAGGTCAGCCCGTCTGCGGAGATCGCGACCGCGCGGGCGGCGAGCCCGTACATCGCGTCCGGCTCGTCATTCGCCCGCGCCATCAGCGTGGCGAAGATCATGTCGAGGCCGAACGCGCCCTCGCCTCGCAAAATGTAGCCGTTGAGCGAATTGAAGGTGAGGAACGAGCCGTTGAAGCCGCGCCGGCTGATGATCTCGGAATAGACGCCGCCCTTCGGCGCCTGCGGATTGACGTAAGGCAGATGCGTGAAGTCGGCGGCGTGCTTGAGGTCGCCGAACGCCGACATGCCGTGCCGCGCGCCCTGCCCTTCGACCGGCTGCGCGAAGGCCGCGCGAAGCCCGAACGGCGGCAGCACGCCCGCCGCCGCGGCGCCCGCGGCCAGAACCAGCGTGCGGCGTCGGCTGAGTGGCGACATCAGGATCGCTGCGGCGTCTTGGCCGCCTTTTTCTCGTCCCACCACCAGATGGTCGGGAATGCCGACAGCCCGTATTTCGGCAGCGCGTCCGGCCGCGCGAAGCGGTCCCAGCGCGCGGTGCGCACCTTGCCGTAGGTCCATTGCGGCACGACGTAGTGGTTCCACAGCAGCACGCGGTCGAGCGCATGGGTCGCGGCGACGAGGTCGTCGCGGTCCTTGGTGAAGATCACCCGCTCGATCAGCGTATCGATCGCCGGGTTCTTGATGCCGACCAGATTGCGCGAGCCGGGCTGGTCGGCGGCCTGCGAGCTCCAGAAACCGCGCTGCTCGTTGCCCGGCGACAGCGACTGGCCCCAGACCGCGGTGACGATGTCGTAATCCCAGTTTCGCAGCCGGTTCTCGTATTGCGCGGAATCGACCACGCGCGCGGTCACGGTGACGCCGAGCCGCTCCAGCGACGGCTTGTAGAACAGGATGAAACGCTCGCTCGAGGGGTCCTGCGCCAGGAACTCGACGCTGAACGGCTCGCCGGTCTTGACGTTGACGAGCCGGGTGTTGCGGACCTCGTAGCCGGCCTCCTTCATCAGCCGGATCGCCTCGCGCAAATTGGTGCGCACCGCCTGCGGATTGCCGTTGACCGGATTCTTGTACGGCGTCGTGAACACCTCCGGCGGCACCTTGTCGCGCAACGGTTCGAGGATTTCGAGCTCGCGGCCCTTCGGCACGCCGGAGCAGGCGAGCTCGGTGCCCTCGAAATAGCTGGCAATGCGGTGATACTGGCCGAAGAAGATCTGCTTGTTCATCTCCTCGAAGTCGAAGGCGTGATTGAACGCCATGCGCACCTTCGGGTCCTTGAACTTGTCGCGGCGGATGTTGAAGGCGAAGGCCTGCATCACGCCGAAATTGCGGATCGGGAATTCCTCCAGCACCACCCGCTTGTCCTTCACCGCCGGGAAGTCGTAAGCGGTCGCCCAGTTCTTGGCGCTGTTCTCGGTGCGCCAGTCGACCTGGTCGCCCTTGAAGGCTTCGAGCGCGACGGTGGTGTCGCGGAAATACTCGTAGCGAAACTCGTCGAAATTGTTGGCGCCGATGTTGACCGGCAGATCCTTGCCCCAATAGTCCTTGACGCGCTCCATCACCACGCTGCGGCCGGGCGTGAAGTCCTTGATGCGATACGGCCCGCTGCCGAGGATCGGCTCCAGGGTGGTCTGCGTCACGTCGCGCTTCTTGCCGCTCTTGTCGGTGCCTTCCCACCAGTGCTTCGGCAGGATGGCCAGTTGCCCGACGATCATCGGCAATTCGCGGTTGCCCGGCTGGTCGAAGGTGAAGGTGACGTCGCGCTCGCCGGTCTTCTCGACCTTGACCACGTGGCGATAGTAGTTCGCATAGAAGGGATGGTTCGCCTTGAATGTCGTCAGCGAGAAGACGACGTCCTCCGGCGTGACCGGCTTGCCGTCGTGCCAGCGCGCCTCCGCCCGCAGCCGATAGGTCACCGACGAATAGTCGGCCGGATAAGTGATCGCCTCGGCAAGCAGGCCGTATTCGGTCGACACCTCGTCGAGCGAGGCGGTGGTCAGTGTTTCCATCACCAGCTCGGGACCGCGCGCGATGCTGCCCTTCACGCCGGCGACGACGACATTGAAGTTGTCGAAGGTGCCAGAGGCGATCTGGCGCACCGTGCCGCCCTTCGGCGCGTTCGGATTGACATAAGCGAAGTGCTTGAAGCCGGCCGGCTGGCCCGGCTCGCCGAACAGCGACAGGCCGTGCCGCCAGACTGTCTCGCCCGCCTTCTCCTGCGCCACCGCGCGGCCCGGCCACGCCACCTGCGGCAGGCCGGAGCCTGCGAGCGCCGCGGCGCCGGTCAGAAGCACGGTTCGGCGGGACACGGTCATGCGGTCAGGCTCCGGAACAAGACGGCGAAATCAACGCATTTCGCAGGATTATGTCGGTTTTTCGGTTTGCTGGCACGTGACCGGCGGGTGAATTCTTGGTCATTTCATCACTTTCCTGTGGGCGCGGCGCGCGATCCGCGACGAACCGCCGCCCAAAAGCAAAACGGCCGGACAAGGCCGGCCGTTCGCGTCGCAATCGGAAAGTCGTCGGCTTACTTCGGCTGGCCTTCGGCGGGCTTGGCCGGCGCATTGCCGGGAGCCGCACCCGGCTTCGGCGCAGCGGCAGGAGCCGCGCCGTTCGGCGCAGCGCCGCCCTGCGGCGCGGGCGCCGCGGCTTCCGCCGCCGGCAGCGGCTGCGGGCTGTCCGACAGCGTGCGCAGATAGGCGATCACGTCGGCGCGCTGGGTGTCGCGCGAGATGCCGGCGAAGCTCATATTGGTGCCGGGAATATAGCCGCGCGGATTGGCGAGGAACTTGTCGAGCTCGTCGTAGGTCCACTTGCCGCCCTTGGCCTTCATCGCCGCCGAGAAGTTGAAGCCGTTGCGGCCGGTGCCGCGGTCGTGGCCGACGATGTCGTAGAGGTTCGGGCCGACCCGGTTCGGGCCGCCCTTCTCGAAGGTGTGGCAGGCCTGGCAGGGCTTGATCGCGGCCTGGCCCTTCTCAACCGAGGCGCTGGCGAGGCGGACGCCGATCGGCTTTTCCGGCTCCTTCTTCGCTTCCGCCGCGCCGGCGTGCTCTTCCTGCACCGCGATGGCGAAGCCGGGCTTTTCCGGCTTGTGGGGGGCGAAGATCGCGCCGGAGGCGATATTGAGCGCCAGCAGCACCAGGCAGGCGCCGAGCACGGCACCCATCACCTTGTTCAGTTCGAAGGAATTCATGTCGTACGGGCTCCCGGAAGCGGGGCAAACGCCGCGGGGATGTAAAGGGAAGCGGCGGCGATCAGATACCGTTTTGCGGGGGCACTGGCAACCCGTATAAGCGGGCGGAAAACAGCAATCCGCACGCATTTTCAGGCATTCTCTCGGCCATGCGCGACGTGCTCGTCCTCATTCCCGCCCGCATGGCGTCGACTCGCCTGCCCGGCAAGCCGCTGATCGATATCGCCGGCAAGCCGATGATCGTCCACGTCGCCGAGCAGGCCCGGGCCGCCCGGATCGGCGAGGTCGTGGTGGCGACCGATTCCGGCGCCATCGCGACCGCCGTGGAGAAGGCCGGCGGCCGGGCGGTGCTGACCGGCGCGGAGCACACCTCCGGCTCCGACCGCATCCACGAGGCGCTGCACGCGATCGACCCGGAAGGCCGGGCGAGGATCATCGTCAACGTGCAGGGCGACCTGCCGACCGTCGCGCCCGCCGACATCCGCGCCGCGCTCGGACCGCTCGCGGACGCAGCGGTCGACATCGCGACGCTGGCCGCGCCGATCAGGAATCCCGCCGAGCTGACCAATCCCAACGTGGTCAAGGTCTATGGCGAGCCGGCCGGACATAACCGGCTGCGCGCGACGCGCTTCACCCGCGCCGACGCGGAAGGCCCCGCGCCGCACTATCATCATATCGGGCTCTATGCGTATCGCCGCGTCGCGCTCGAACGCTTCGTCGCGCTGCCGCCGTCGGCCAACGAGCAGCGCGAGCGGCTCGAGCAGTTGCGCGCGATGGATGCCGGCATGCGGATCGACGTGGTGATCGTCGACGGCGTGCCGCTCGGCGTCGACACGCGGGAGGATCTGGAAACCGCGCGGCGCATGCTGGCGCGCTAGAACTTTATCGGGAAAAACGCCGGGCGTTCAGAGGCGGCGGGAAAATCCGATGTCGGCCGGATAGCCGAAGCCGCAGGAGCAGGCAAAGTGCAGGCGCCCTTCCGGCCGTTTGGCCGCCGGCGCAATGCGCGACAGCGCCATCCGTGTTCCGCAATGCGGACACATCACGATCGGAATGGTCGTCACCCGGCGCAACTCATCGTCACCGCAGGGCGGCAGGTCGTGGGCAAATTGCAAATGTTTCAAGAGCACCGCGTCCCGTCAGGTGGGGTCGCAGGACAACGCGCAAGCGGGCGCGCGGGTTCCCTACAGCCCGCCGTCCGCCTGAACATGGGACGCGGTCGGCTCCGGACGCCGCTGCTCGACGCCGCAGCGGCATTCGAACAGCATTTTATTTTCGCCGGAGCTTGCCATCGGCTCGATGGTGGCGAGCCGCATGATGCCCCGGCAACGCGGACAACGAACCTCCGGCACCGGAGACTGCGGCTCATCCATCTGGATAGGAGGCGGTTTGCTGGCAGCGGTCATGATGTCTCCCTTCATCGCCCGTCGCGGAGCGGGAGCACACGCTGTCTCTCAGTCACTGACGCTCGGATCATCGACGCTCAGATCTTTTCAGTGATGCCGCATCCTAGCCGGCAATCGAGGCCGCGGTATGTTCGCTCTCCAACATCCGGGGACATTTTGTCGCTGTGCAGTAAGCCGCTGCTGAAAAAGGAGATTTACGCGACGTGGCGCGGCTGGGCTCACAGCTCGATGCCGATCGACGCCAACAATCGGCCACGCTGCATGGCGGCGTAGCATTCGCAGGCGCATTTCTCGACCTGGTCGCGGTCGAGCAGCGTGATCCGGCCGCGGCTGTAACTGATCAGTCCCTTGTCCTGCATGGTCTGGGCCAGCAGCGTCACCGTGGTGCGCCGCACGCCAAGCATCTGCG
>JAHCKF010000181.1 GCA_026125925.1 Pseudolabrys sp. | reverse complement strand
TCTCCTCTCGCTCGCGATGGCGGGAAGTGCATGGGCCGAGACCCGCTTCGAACGCACGCTGAAGATGCTGAGCCCGCCCGACCGCATGGCGCAATTGTGCGACTACACGGCGATGACTCATATCCGCAAAGATCAGCGCCAGTTTCGGCCGGACCGCGCCGTCGCCAATGCCCGATCCGATGTCAAGATTTCCGGCGACATGATCGAGGCCAAAGGCGGCGCCTTCCGCAGCCGCGGCAAGTGGTACGCCTTGAGCTATACCTGCAAGACGAACGCGGATCATCTGAACGTGCTGTCGTTCAAATACAAGATCGGCGACGAAATCCCGCAGGAGAAGTGGGCCGCCTACGGTCTGTGGCAGTAACGCGTCATTGAGCCGGCGCCGCCTTGACGGTCAGAAGCGCTGCCAGCGCGCCGACGATGACCGGCATCGCCAGACACCAGAAACCGACAAGCCAATAAAGCAACGCCGAAATCGCGCATCCGCCGGCGAAGCACAGGATGCTGACGCCCAGCCGGCCGAATCGCGAGTGCAAGGCGCCTGGGTCGGCCGCGGCGCCGATGGCGAGATCAACGGCATCCAGCGTCGCCTGTGTCGTCGAACCGGTCATCAGCGTGGTCGGCGGCAGATCGGCGAGATGCACGCGATGCACGGCATTCTGCATCGCCATCGCCGCGATGCCGGCAAAACCCGTGAGCAATGCGGCAGGACTGTCCGGATCGGCGAACGGGCCGAACATCACCGCGAGGGCAAAGAACGCGGCGAGCAGTACCACTTTGGTGCTCAGGAGGATCGGCAACACAGGCGCGCCGGCGCGTCGCAAAGCCGTGCCGGCCAGTCTGGCGAGCGCGATGACGATGATGAATTCCGGCAATGCAATGAGTTTGCCGATGATGCCATGGCTGCCTTCGACCAGTGCCGCGGCGAGCGTCACGAAGTTGCCAGTGACATGGGCGGTGAACAGCCCGTGCAGGCCGAGAAAGCCCGCCGTGTCCACGTAGCCGCCATTGAACGACAGCAGGGCGGCCAGTGCCGCCGGGCTACCGGCTTTCGTCATCGTCGATCCGCGCGCTGGCTGCCCCACATGCCGGCGGGGCACAGATATGCCCCGACTCGCAAGAGTCCGGACCAACCGGACTGGGCAGCGTTATTTCTTGTCTTTGATCGTCGTCGTCGGCCGGTCGCTGCCACTGGCGGTCTCGGTGTGCCACTTGCCCTTGTCGTCTTCGTACTCGATCTCTTCAGTGTGACCGGGAACGATCTGTTCGGCCGCAGCGCGCTTGGCGGCCTGAAGGGCGGCAGCATGCGTCGGAAAGGCTTCCGAAAAGACACCGTCGACCTTGTAGGCCCAGCCGCCGTCGTGTTCGACGATTTCGTAAGTGACATTGGTCATGGCCGCTTTGCCTTTCGCTCAATCGTGCGATCAATGGTGTTCATGCAAATTTAGAACTGCGCCGGCGGATTGTACAGCAGCCGGCGGCGCATAACCTCCCGGGATCATGTCCTAAAGGCCGCGCTCGCGCTTGACGCGCTCGATGAACTCGGTGACGTCCGGCGGTAATTGGCGCAAGCCCTGCCGTCCGGCTTCCGAAAGAATGGGCCGCAGCGTCGAACCGGCGAGGAAGGCTGGCTCCCGTCCCGGCGGGATCAGGCGATCGAAGATCACCACGATCAGGACCGCCAGCAGAACGACGCGGATGGCGCCGAGAAAGGCGCCCATCGCGCGATCGACGATGCCGATGCGATGGCCGGTGATCTCACCGACGGCGCCGCGCATCAAGGCGGCGAGCAGAAAGCCGATGACAAAGAATACCGCAAAGAACAGCAGCGGCATCTGGGCCGGCGTCAGCGGGTAGCGCGCATTGACCAACGGCGTGATGTACGGCGTCAGGCCGACCGCGAGCGGCGCGGCGATCAGGTAGCCGATGATCGTCGCCAGGCTGCGCATCAGGCCGCTGCGCAGGCCGGCGATCACCGCGACGACAAGGCACAAATAAACCGCGCCGTCGAACAGGTTGAACGGTAACTCGTTTGTCATGGCGACACTTATTGGCAGATCCGCCGCGGTCCCGCTAAACTGACGGCGAACAAGGTTATTTCCGCGTGAGGAGAGTCACAATGGCGTTCACGGTGTCGAGCAACAGCTTCAAGGACGGCGATTATCTCGCGATGGTGCATGTCGGCTCGAGCGACCACGGCTTCGGCTGCACCGGCGACAACAAATCGCCGCATCTGAAGTGGTCGCCTGGGCCGGCCGGTACCAAGAGTTATGCCGTGATCTGCTATGACCCGGACGCGCCGACCGGCTCCGGCTTCTGGCACTGGCTTGTCGTCAACATTCCGCCGGACGTCACCGAACTTGCACTCGGCGCGGGCAGTGCCGGCGGCGCCCTGCCGAAAGGCGCCCTGCAAACGCGGACGGATTACGGCTTTGCCGGTTATGGCGGCCCCTGTCCGCCGCAGGGCGATCACCCGCATCGCTACCTCTTCACCGTCTTCGCGGTGAACGAGATGCTGCCGGTGCAGGAAGACACGCCGGCCGCGCAGATCGGCTTCAATCTCAATTTCAAGACTCTGGCCAAGGCCACCATCATGGGCCTGTTCAAGCGTTGAACGGCAGTAGCGTTTGCCGTGGGTAGCTGAACGGCGTGCCGGCCCGGACATGGAACTTTCGCGTGGACGGCGTATTGTGATGGTGCGCCGATTCACCGCCATGCAAACAGGGGCGGCTGAGGGCATCCAAGGAGACTTCCCCATGACTATCCGTGCAAGCATCCGCGCCGCCATGGTGGCGCTTGTTGCACTTCTCGGCTTCAGCTTCGCATCCGCCGCTTATGCCGACAGCGGCCGCGTTCATATCCGGATCGTCAAAGCCGGCTTCATCGTCGGCGGCTCGGGCGGCAGCGGCACGCTGACCTTTCACGGCCGCAAGTATCGTCTGGGCATCGGCGGTATCAGCTACGGTCTCACCTTCGGCGCCTCGGAAACAAACTTCTACGGCACCGTTACCAATATCCGCCGCCCGCGGGACATCGAGGGCGTCTACGGCCAGGCTGGCGCCGGTGCCGCCGTCGGCCGCGGCGCGCAGGGCGTGGTGCTGACCAATCAGAACGGCGCCGTGCTGACCCTGACCGGCCGCCAGTCCGGCCTGATCGTCAGCGCCGACCTCAGCGGCCTCGCGCTGTCGCTGCGGTAAGCGGACCGATCTAGCCAAGCGGGCGGGCGGCCCGGTGCCGTCCGCCCGATTTGCTGCCTGCGGGAGATAGTTGACAAAGTCAACTAATGGCGCAAGGTTGCCGTGATGGAACAGCCGCCCGCACCGCCGCATCGCCAGAGCATCGCCGTGGTCGGCCTGGGCGGCATCGGCGGCGGTGCCGCCGGTTTTTTGGCCTCGACCGGGCGTTACGACATCACCGCCTGTCTGCGCCAGCCGGTCGACCGACTGGTGCTCGAATATCCCGAAGGCGTCATCGAGGTGCCGCTGCGGGCAATGACCGATCCGGCGCTGGCGACGCCGGTCGACTGGGTGATCCTCGCCACCAAGACGCACGATACGGCGTCCGCCGGCCTCTGGCTGAAGCGTCTGTGCAATTCCGCGACCACGGTGGTGGCGCTGCAGAACGGCATCGATCACGTCGAGCGCATCGCACCCTATGCCAATGGCGCGACCATCGTCCCGGCCCTTGTCTATTATAATGGCGAGCGCCTCGCGCCCGATCGCGTTCGCGTCACCTGGATCAATCGCGAAGAACTGGTCGTGCCGGATGACGCCGGCGGCCGCGCCTTCGCCGCACTGCTTGCCGGCACGCCGCTCCGCGTGCAGTTGAGCAACGATTTCGTCACGCTGAAATGGCGCAAGCTGCTGCTCAATGCCATCGCCAATCCGATCCCCGCGCTGACCCTGCAACGCTTCGCGGTGTTTCAGCGTGACGACATCGGCGAACTGTCGCTCGCCATCCTCGATGAGGCGATCCACGTCGCGCGCGCCGATGGCGCCAAGCTGGCGGATGACGAAGCGGCGCGCGTCCTCGCCATGCTGCGCGGCTTCTCGCCCGACCTCGGCAGTTCGATGTATTTCGACCGCCTCGCCGGCAAGCCGTTCGAGGTCGAGGCGCTGACCGGCGCCATCGTCGCCGCCGGACAGCGCTATGGCATCGCGACGCCGCTCAATGGAACGCTGCTGACGCTGCTGCGCGCCATCAGTGAAGAGAACGCCAAAGCGCAGAGCAAGACGCAGGCTTAAGGCGCGCTCGATACTTTCAGGATCTCGATCAGTTTGCGGTCGCGCCATTTTTGCAGGTCGGCAATGCTGCGCCCGGCCGCTTCGTCGGCGACGCCGTCGATAATGAGCTGTTTGGCGTCGGTGACGCGCGTGTCCTTGAAGTCGTCGATCCAGCTCTGCACCGCGGGCGCCAGATGCGACATGAAGTGCTCCATGCCGCCTTCGCCGCCGGCGAGATGGAAGGTGAGGTGAGGGCCCATCAGCGCCCAGCGCAGGCCGGGGCCGTAAGCGATGGCGGCATCGGCATCGGCAACCGACACGACGCCCTCATTGACCAGACTGACAGCCTCGCGCCACAGCGCCGCCTGCAGGCGGTTGGCGACATGGCCCTTCACTTCCTTGCGGATGTGAATCGGATGCTTGCCGATGGTTCGATAGAAGGCCATCGCCTTGTCGATGGCCTCCTGCGAGGTCCTGTCGCCGCCGACCACCTCGACCAGCGGGATGAGATGCGGCGGGTTGAACGGGTGGCCGATGACGCAGCGCTCCGGATGCGCGCATTTGACGGTGACGCGCGAGATCAGCAGACCCGACGAACTCGACGCAATCACCGCGTCGCGCGGCGTCGCGGCGTCCATCTCCCTGAAGGTCTCGATCTTGATCTCCTCGCGCTCGGGGCCGCTCTCCTGCACGAAGCTGACGCCCTCGCAGGCTTTGGCGGGCGAGGGGTGAAACGAGAAGCGCTCCTGCGACGCGCCGGGCTTGACCCAGCCCAAGGTCTCGAGTGTCGGCCAGGCATTGGCGATAAAGCGCCGGGCAAAAGCCTCGCCCTGCGGCGATGGATCGCTGGCGCGGACATCGCAGCCTTGCGCCAGAAAAATGGCGGCCCAGCTTGCGCCGATGGTGCCTGCGCCGACGACGGCAACGGATTGCGACGGCATTCCAATGTCCTCCCGTATATGTGTAGCGGAAGGATAGCCCGGCGCGGCGCGCTCGCGCTACTGGTGCTGGACGATGACTTTGGTGCCGACCGGGACGCGCTCGTAGAGGTCCATGACGTCCTCGTTGACGAGACGGAAGCAGCCGGACGACACCGCCTGGCCGATCGTCTCCGGCGCATTGGTGCCGTGGATGCGATACACCGTCGTGCCGATATAGAGCGCGCGGGCGCCCATAGGATTGCCGGGGCCGCCGGCCATGAAACGCGGCAGATAAGGCTGGCGTTCGATCATCTCCGGCGGCGGCGTCCAGTCGGGCCACTCGGCCTTGCGCGTGATCTTGTGGGTGCCGCCCCACTGGAAACCGTCGCGGCCGACGCCGACGCCGTAACGCAGCGCGCGCTGGTGATCGATGATGAGATAGAGGAAACGGTCCGCGGTGTTGACGATTACGGTGCCGGACGGATAGTCGCTGCGATAGAACACCGAGGTGCGGCGCAATTCCGGCGGCAGTTCGACATCGCGCGCCGTGTGATCGACACCCGGATCGGGCTCCTGCATGGTGATCGGGTAGGTGCCGCCGAACGATTGCTGCGCCTGCGCCGGCCCGGCCACGAGCGCCAATGCCGTGCCGCTCATCGCGACAAGAACGGCGAAAATTTTAGCGACCATTCGCGGCCTCCCGATGCTGATGCTCACTCTATAGCATAAATCGCCCGGGTTACGCGCTGTGATCCGCAGCACATATGTCGTTGCCGCATTGCTGCTATCGGCGCAGCCGACGTATAAGAGAGTGCGGCCGGCCGCCATTGGCAGGGCCGCGGCACAGGGGCGGCGATCATGCGAATTTTCTTCATGGCCTTGCTGGGCGCACTCGGCGTGCTCGCCGGCAGCGCGCTGGCGCAGCTTGCGTCGGATATGCGACTCGAGGATGCCGGTTTCGTCATGCGGCCGGCTGACACCGCCGAGCAGCTCGCGCTCATCAAGCGGGTACCACCGCGCCGCTTCGTCGCCCGCGTCAAGAACGGCAAGCGCTACTACGTCTATGCCGACCCCGAATTGTGCAAATGCGTGTTCGTCGGCGACGCTGTCGCGCTCGAGGCCTATCGCGACATGCGCAAGCGCCTGCCGCAACCCGACAATGTCGCGCCGGCCGGCGTGGCGCCGCAGGCCGAACTGGTCGAGGACATGGACGGCGATCTTTCCGATGTGATCGACGACAACAACATCCTCGACTGGGATTTCTGAACGCGCGTCACGTGCCGAACAGGCGGAACGCCGAGGTGATGCGCAGCACCTGCACGCTGTCGGGCAATTCGAGCAGGAATTCCTCGTCGCGCGGCAGGTGATGGATCTTGCGTGGATCCGACCCGGCATAGCGCGACATTGCCTCGACGTTTTCCCAGTAGGACACCGTGATGAACTCGCTGTCCTCGTCGCGGTCCTCGCGGAATTGCGAGACGGCGAGCGCGCGCTCGGCGAGAACCTTGACGCCGTTTTCGGTGAGATAGGCTTCGTATTCGTCGGCGCGGGCGCGCGTGGTGCGGCCGCGCCAGATCCGCGCAATGGTCGGTGTCGGCATGGTGCATTTCTCCATCGGCCGGCGCTACGACGCCGGACCCATGGCGAAATCCTAACATGATACCGGGGAGGTGAGGCGCGCGACGGGACGCCGCGCGCGGGATTACTTGCCCAGCTTGTCGCGTTGCGCGACCAGGCGGTCCAGTTCGTCCTGCTGTTCCGCGATGCGGTTGGCGGCGCGCTCTTCGTCCGCAGCGCCGGAGAAAGCGACGGCCTGCTCGGTGAGCTGGCGGATATTGTCGCGCAGGATGGCGATCCGGTCGTCGAGCTCGGCGCGGGACAGGGTCGATTCATTGGCCATCGGCATTCTCCGTATTCGGCTCGAAATGGTGCGATTGGCTCCCTGTTTGCCACGTCCGGCGCCGGCCTGTCACTCCGGGAACGCCCGGAGGCGGCCTTGGCTTGCCTCATCCCTCTGGTCCCGTTAAAGAAAACGACCCGGGGGGAGCAGTGCGTATGCGTGATCGCGTGATTAT
>JAHCKF010000180.1 GCA_026125925.1 Pseudolabrys sp. | reverse complement strand
GATTGCGCCGCGCCAGATTGACCTGACAGACGCCGATGCCATGCCCGGCCGCGATCGCGGCCAGTTGTGCGATGTCGCTGTCGGTCCGCAGCGCGAACTGTTCGCGCCTGAGCGGCAGGCCGTACTCGCGCAGCACGCGGACGAAGGCCGTATTGACGTCGAATCCGATCAGGTCGTGGTCCGCGAGATCGGCGATGCTTTGCGGCGTCCCGCGGCGCTTGAGGTAATCGCGATGCGCATGCAGACCGAGCACGATATCGCCGATGCGCCGGGCGACGAGGGCGGCCTGTTTCGGCTGCACCATGCGCACGGCGATGTCAGCCTCGCGCCGCAACAGGTCGTCGACACGATTGTTCAACACCAGTTCGACGGTCAGCCCCGGATGCGCGCGGTGCAGTTTGGCCAAGATGGGCGGCAAGACCTGAGAGCCGATCATGTCGCTCGCCGATATGCGCACCGTGCCGCGCACGTCCGCCGCTGCGGCGGACGAGGTGCGCACCATGGCGTCGGCGATCGAGGCCATGTTCTCGGCGAGGGGTTTGAGTTCGATCGCCGCGTCGGTCGGCGCCAGCCCGTCACGGCCGCGGGTGAACAACGGGACCCGCAGCGTTTCCTCCAGCGCGTCGATGTGACGGCCGACCGTCGGCTGCTTCAAACCGAGCGTCCGCGCCGCGGCGGATAGCGAGCCGCCCCGCAGGACGGCCAGGAAGCTGCGGTAGTGGTCCCAGGACGGAGCGGGTTCAGCCATACGAAAATGTATATCATATCCAATTAAATAGACAATTTCGTTTATCGGCCCCTGCGCGCACCTTGTCGTCGTGACATTCCGGTGCAGGAGACGACAATGCAGAACGAAATTTCCCAGGCCAAGACCGCGCTGGTCATCGGCGCGACCGGCGGCATCGGCGGTGAAGTCGCCGCGGCGCTCGTGGCGCACGGCTGGCGCGTGCGGGCCCTCGCTCGCAGCATCGCCAAGGCGCTGCGCCAACCGGCGGCGCGCGGCATCGACTGGATCGAAGGCGATGCCATGAACGCCGCCGACGTGGCGGATGCGACCGCCGGGGTCGATCTCATCGTTCATGCCGCCAATCCGCCGGGTTATCGCGACTGGGACAAGCTCGCGTTACCCATGCTCGAGAACACCATCGCCGCCGCGCGTGCGGCGGGCGCCCGTATCCTGTTTCCCGGCACCATCTACAATTTCGGGCCCGATGCCTTCCCGGTCCTTCGCGAGGACTCGCCGCAGAGACCGCGGACCCGCAAAGGCGCCATTCGCGTGGCGATGGAGCGGCGGCTGCAGGAGGCGGCCGAGGCCGGCGTGCCGGTGCTGATCGTGCGGGCGGGCGATTTCTTCGGACCGCGCACCGGCAACAACTGGTTCGCCCAGGCCGTGGTCAAGCCGGGCCGTCCGCTCGGGAAGATCGTCGCCCCGGGCGCGCGCGGTGTCGGCCATGCCTGGGCCTATCTGCCCGATCTGGCGCAGACCATGGTGCTGCTGGCCGAACGCCAGCCGGTGTTGTCAGGCTTTGCGGTGTTTCATTTCAAGGGCCACTGGGATGCGGACGGCTCGGAGATGACCGCCGCCATCCGCCGGGTGTCCGGCAAGCCGGATCTGCCGGTTCGGCGCTTTCCTTGGGCGCTGGTGTGGCTTGCATCGCCCTTCGTGACCCTGTTCAGGGAGATGCGGGAGCTGCGCTATCTCTGGCGCACGCCGATCGAGCTCGACAATGCCAAGCTGGCTGCCACGCTTGGATACGAACCGCATACGCCGCTGGATGTTGCCGTGGCGCGGACACTCCGCGGGCTCGGCTGTCTGGCCCCGGAATCTCAGTCTTCCGCGCCGATCGCTCGCTCGGCAACGGTCAGCGGCGCCGCGAGGCCGTCCGGCGCGGGCCCTGCCTGATCGAACTGCATCTCGAACAGCAAATCCTTGTTGGGGCAGAAGCCGGGCGCGAAGGCGAACGACATCGGCGCAGAATCGAGAAAATGCCGGCACTGCTGCTTCGACTCGCAGCCCTGGCACTGATGCAAGGCGGTGAGGAAGGTCAATTCCGACTGCGCGATCGAGCGTCGCGCCGGATCGACGCCAAGGCGCTGCATCATCTCGAACAGAGCGGGGGAACGGCTGCGGTCGCGGCTCATGGCTGGCCCTTCGGCGGTACCATGGCAGGGTCGGTGGCGCCGGGCTGCCGCGCCATGATCTGGATCAAGCGGCACCGCCCAAAAAAAGAAGCCGCCGGAGCGGCGGCTTCAGGTCTTGGAGGATGCGGCGTTTATTTGAGCTGAGTTGAGATGCTGTCGAAGCTGGTATTCAGCTTGGTGCCGATGCTGTTGACGGTGACGATGATCACCACGGCAATGCCGGCGGCGATCAAGCCGTATTCGATGGCGGTGGCACCCGATTGATCGGCAAGAAACTCTTTGAACAGACGCATGGCAACTCCTGTTGGAACTGTGGCGACATTGTTATTAGTGGAACCCAGAGTTCAGGCACAGCCACGCGAAATGGTTACAGCGAATTAGCCATAAGGCCGTCGTCACCGGCGCGCGTCGATTTGAATTGGCTTCGGTTCAAAGCTGCCGACAACTAGAAGCGCTGCTTATCAGGGCACCGTCGGCCTTTATGGAAGCCGTGGCGCTTAAAGTATCAGCACTGATTAAAAAGCGATCAGGCGCCTCTGGCTGAAAACTAGGCAGCTGCTTGCCGCCGCCGATGAGCCGTTATGGATCAATAAGTTATTCTCATTGTGACGGCTTGGCACAGACCTTGCGATCTCCCTGTTGCGCGACGAATCGAAGCGAGGACGCGCGTCAAACGCAGGGGATCTCAACGAATGTACAAAGTCGTTCAAACGGCCGCCCAGCGGCCGACAGCCCGCAAGTGGCTCGCCGCCGCTGCGGGCCTTGCCATCGCGGCGACGGGCGCGATCTCGTCCGCGAAAGCTCAGGACACGATCAAGGTCGGCATCCTTCACTCGCTCTCGGGCACGATGGCTATCTCCGAGACGACGCTGAAGGACACGATGCTGTTCCTGATCGACGAGCAGAACAAGAAGGGCGGTCTGCTCGGCAAGAAACTCGAAGCCGTCGTCGTCGATCCGGCCTCGAACTGGCCGTTGTTCGCCGAAAAGGCGCGCGAGCTCATCGCCAAGGACAAGGTCGCCGCGGTGTTCGGCTGCTGGACCTCGGTGTCGCGCAAGTCGGTGCTGCCGGTGTTCAAGGAATTGAACTCGATCCTCTTCTACCCCGTGCAGTACGAGGGTGAAGAGTCCGAGCGAAACGTGTTCTACACCGGCGCCGCGCCGAACCAGCAGGCTATCCCGGCCGTCGATTATCTGATGTCCAAGGACGGCGGCTCGGTGAAGCGCTGGGTGCTGGCGGGCACCGACTACGTCTATCCGCGCACCACCAACAAGATCCTCGAGGCCTATCTGAAGTCGAAGGGCGTCAAGGACGAAGACATCATGGTCAACTACACGCCGTTCGGGCACTCGGACTGGCAGACCATCGTCTCCGACATCAAGAAGTTCGGCTCGGCGGGCAAGAAGACGGCGGTGGTCTCGACCATCAACGGCGACGCCAACGTGCCGTTCTACAAGGAGCTCGGCAACCAGGGCATCAAGGCGACCGACATTCCGGTCGTGGCGTTCTCGGTCGGTGAAGAAGAGCTCGCCGGTCTCGACACCAAGCCGCTGGTCGGCCATCTCGCCGCCTGGAACTACTTCGAGTCGATCAAGAACCCGGCCAATGCCGAGTTCATCAAGAAGTGGCAGGCCTTCACCAAGAATCCGAAGCGCGTCACCAACGACCCGATGGAAGCCCACGTGATCGGCTTCCAGATGTGGGTGAAGGCGGTCGAGAAGGTGAAGTCGACCGACCCGGACAAGGTGATCGACGCGCTCCCCGGGATCGAGGCGGCGAACCTCACTGGCGGCACCTCGAAGATGCTGCCGAACCACCACATCACCAAGCCGGTGTTCATCGGCGAGGTGCGGGCGGACGGCCAGTTCGACGTGGTGTGGAAGACCAAGGGCCTCGTCCCCGGCGACGCCTGGTCGGACTTCCTGCCCGGTTCGAAGGATCTCGAGGCCGACTGGGTCACCCTCAAGTGCGGCAACTACAACAAGGTCACCAAGAAGTGCGGCGGTCAGGCCTCCTGATCCCCGGATTTGAAGCCCGGAGGCGGCGGTCGCCGCCGCCTCCACCTCTCGCGTGACCTCCTTGCCGGGATGGGCCATCATGAGATTTCTGCTGGGCCGCTTGATTGCTGTGCTGATCGTTGCTGTTGCCCTGTGCGGGGCGAGCGGACGCGCATCGGCCGATCCGTTTCAGGACGCGCTCAAGGGCTTCCTCGCGGACAGCTTCAGCGACACCGCCGACGCGATCGAGGCGGTTGCGTCGAGCGGACACCCCCGCGCCGCCGTAGTGCTGGAGGCGCTGCAGGATGGCCGGCTGGTCTACAGCGCCGGGGCCAAAAAGGTTTTCGTCAAGGACGCGGCCGGCGCGCTTCATGATGCCGTGAGCGGCGCGACGGTCGAGCCCGCCCCGGCGGATATCGACAATGTTCGCCTCAACAACCGGTTGCGCGGCCTGCTGGGCGGCGTGCTCGGCGGCCTGACGCTGATGTCGGCCGATCCGGCGCAGCGGCTCGAGGCCGCCCAGTCGGTGTTCAAGTCGCGCGACGCCGGCGCGCTGCCGATGCTCGACAAGGCTCTCGCCGCCGAGAAGGACGGCGGCGTGAAACGGGCCCTGGCCGCGGCGCGCGCCGCCATTCTGGTCGGCAGCGCCGACGCGACGGCCGAGGACCGCATCGCGGCGATCGACGTCATCCGCCTGCGCGGCGGGCAGGATGCCCTCGGCATTCTGGGCAGCGTTCCGGCGGACGCGCCGGAGGCGGTGCGCAAGGCCGCGGCGGCGGCGATCAACGCCGTGCAGCAGGAGCTTGCCATCTGGAGCGCGGTGCAGAACGCTTGGTACGGGCTGTCGCTCGGTTCGGTGCTGCTGCTGGCGGCCATCGGCCTCGCCATCACCTTCGGCGTGATGGGCGTCATCAACATGGCGCATGGCGAGATGGTGATGCTCGGCGCCTACGTCACCTTCGTCGTGCAGCAGTTGATCCGCGCCTACAATCCCGGCCTGTTCGACTATTCGCTGCTGATCGCGCTGCCGCTCGCCTTTCTGTTCGCCGGCGCAGTCGGCGTGCTGATCGAACGGTGCATTATCCGCTTTCTCTACGGCCGGCCGCTCGAAACCCTGCTGGCGACCTGGGGCCTGTCGCTGATCCTCCAGCAGGCGGTACGCACGGCCTTCGGCCCGACCAACAAGGACGTCGGCAATCCGTCCTGGATGTCCGGCGCCTTCGAGATCGGCCAGATGACGGTCACCTACAACCGCCTCTGGATCATCGTGTTCACCGCCATGGTATTCGTGGCGCTGCTGGCGATGCTGCGGTTCACGCGGCTCGGCCTCGAGATGCGCGCCGTGACGCAGAACCGCGGCATGGCGGCGGCGATGGGCATCCGCACCGCCCGCATCGATGCGCTGACCTTCGGCCTCGGCTCCGGCATCGCCGGCATCGCGGGCGTCGCGCTGTCGCAGATCGACAATGTCAGCCCCAATCTCGGCCAGGGCTACATCATCGACAGCTTCCTCGTCGTGGTGTTCGGCGGCGTCGGCAATCTCTGGGGCACGCTGGTCGGCGCGCTGACGCTCGGCATCGCCAACAAGTTCCTCGAGCCGTTCGCCGGCGCGGTGCTCGGCAAGATCGCGATCCTGGTGCTGATCATCCTGTTCATCCAGAAGCGGCCGCGCGGCATGTTCGCGCTCAAGGGGAGGGCGATCGAGGCATGACGTCGTTCTCGCTCATCCGCATTCTCGACCGCGGCGCGGTGATTTTCCTCGTGCTGCTCGGCGCCTTCGCGATCGCCGTTCCGGTGCTGAACCTGCTCACGCCGACGGGCTCGGCCATCCATGTGCCGACCTATTTCGTCTCGCTGTTCGGCAAATATGTCTGCTACGCGCTGCTCGCGCTCTCGATCGACCTGATCTGGGGCTATGTCGGCATCCTGTCGCTCGGCCACGGCGCGTTCTTCGCGCTCGGCGGCTACGCGATGGGCATGTATCTGATGCGCCAGATCGGCACGCGTGGCGTCTATGCCAATCCGGTGCTGCCGGACTTCATGGTGTTCCTGAACTGGCCGGAGCTGCCGGTCTACTGGTACGGCTTCAATCACTTCGCCTATGCGGCGCTGATGGTGGTGCTGGTGCCGGGGCTGCTTGCCTTCGTGTTCGGCTGGTTCGCGTTCCGCAGCCGCGTCACCGGCGTCTATCTGTCGATCATCACGCAGGCGATGACCTTCGCGCTGATGCTCGGATTCTTCCGCAACAATTTCGGATTCGGCGGCAACAACGGCCTGACCGATTTCAAGGATATCCTCGGCTTCAACATCCAGGCCGAGACGACGCGCAACGCCCTGTTCTTTCTGTCCTGCGTCGCGCTGATCCTGTGTTTCCTGGTTTGCCGCGCGCTGGTCACCTCGAAATTCGGCAAGGTGCTGGTGGCGATCCGCGACGCGGAATCCCGCACCCGGTTCCTCGGCTATCGCGTCGAGTCCTACAAGCTGTTCGTGTTCACGCTGTCGGCCTGCATGGCCGGGATCGCCGGGGCGCTCTATGTGCCGCAGGTCGGCATCATCAACCCGGGCGAGTTCGCGCCGGCGAATTCGATCGAGGCGGTGATCTGGGTCGCGGTCGGTGGCCGCGGCACGCTGACCGGCGCGGTGCTCGGGGCTTTTCTGGTCAACTACGCCAAGACGACCTTCACCAGCGGCGTCCTTGCGCCGTACTGGCTGTTTTTGCTGGGCGGCCTGTTTGTCGCCGTGACCTTGCTGCTGCCGCGCGGCGTGGTCGGCACCATCGCTCATCTACGGGCCCGCCGCGCCGAGGCGGCATCGGCGGCGGCGCTCCCTGCGGCCGTCCCGCAGGCGGCCGAATGAGACGCCCATGACCCCGGACAAGAAGACCACCACCTCGTTGCTCTACCTCGACGGCATCAGCGTGTCGTTCGATGGCTTCAAGGCGTTGAACGACCTGTCGCTGATCATCGAGCCGGGCGAGATGCGCGCCGTCATCGGCCCGAACGGCGCCGGCAAGACGACCATGATGGACGTCATCACCGGCAAGACGCGGCCCGACCAGGGCGAGGTCTATTTCGGCCAGGGCACCTACGATCTGTCGACGCTC
>JAHCKF010000018.1 GCA_026125925.1 Pseudolabrys sp. | reverse complement strand
CTTCTACGCGCCGGCTGCTTCGGCGATTGCGATGGCGGAGAGCTACCTGCTCGACAAGAAGCGCGTCCTGCCCTGCGCCGCTTGGCTCAATGGCGAATACGGCGTGAAGGACCTCTATGTCGGCGTGCCGGTGGTGATCGGCGCCAAGGGCGTCGAGCGTATCGTCGAGGTCGAATTCAGCGGCGCCGAGCGCGGCGCATTCGAGAAGTCGGTCGGCGCCGTTCAGGGCCTGGTCGAAGCCTGCAAGAAGATCGCGCCGACTTTGGCGTAACTCTTGTCCCGGACGCGGTGCGGTGCAAAGCGCTGCACCGCAGATCCGGGACCGTTACTGGACTGAGTGCGCAACGGTCCCGGTTCTGCCTCGCGTGACGTTGTCCCGCGCTGCGCCCGGGACAAGGAAAGAGGCCGAGAGCCGCATGAACATCCACGAATATCAAGCCAAAGCAGTTCTGAAGGAGTTCGGCGTTCCGGTGCCCCGCGGCGTCCCCGCCTTCACCGTCGACGAGGCGGTCAAAGCCGCGGGCGATCTCGGCGGTCCGGTGTGGGTGGTGAAGGCCCAGATTCACGCCGGCGGCCGCGGCAAGGCCGGCGGCGTCAAGGTCGTCAAATCCGTCGATGACGTGAAGAAGGAAGCGACCCGCATTCTCGGCTCGACGCTGGTCACGCATCAGACCGGCCCGAAGGGCAAGGTCGTCAACCGCCTCTACATCGAGGAAGGCTCGGCGATCGACAAGGAGTTCTACCTCTCCGCGCTGGTCGATCGCGAAACCTCGCGCGTCGCCTTCGTCGTCTCGACCGAAGGCGGCATGGATATCGAAGCAGTCGCGCACGATACGCCGGATAAGATCGTCAGCTTTTCGGTCGATCCGGCCACTGGCTTCATGCCGCATCACGCCCGCCTTGCGGCGCAGGCGCTCAATCTCACCGGCGATCTCGCCAAGCAACTCGGCGAGTTGCTGCCGAAGCTCTACGCCGCCTTCACCAACAAGGACATGGCGCTGCTCGAGATCAATCCTCTGGTGGTCACCAAGGACAACAAGATCATCTGTCTCGACGCCAAGGTCGGCTTCGACGACAACGCGCTGTATCGCCACCCGGACGTGATCGCGCTGCGCGACATCACGGAAGAAGACGAGAAGGAAGTCGAGGCGTCGAAATACGACCTCAACTACATCGCGCTCGACGGCCAGATCGGCTGCATGGTCAACGGCGCCGGCCTCGCCATGGCGTCGATGGACATCATCAAGCTCTACGGCATGGAGCCGGCGAACTTCCTCGATGTCGGCGGCTCGGCCACCAAGGACAAGGTGACCGCGGCGTTCAAGATCATCACCTCCGATCCGAACGTGAAGGGCATCCTGGTCAACATCTTCGGTGGCATCATGAAGTGCGACGTTATCGCCGAAGGTGTCGTTGCTGCCGTTAAGGAAGTCGGCCTCAAGGTGCCGCTCGTCGTTCGCCTCGAAGGCACCAATGTCGAGCTCGGCAAGAAGATCATCAAGGAGTCGGGGTTGAACGTCACCTCGGGTGACGATCTCGACGATGCCGCGCAGAAGATTGTCAAAGCGGTGAAGGAAGCTGCCTAATGTCCATCCTCATCGACAAGAACACCAAGGTCATCTGCCAGGGCTTTACCGGCAAGAATGGTACCTTCCATTCCGAACAGGCGATCAAGTACGGCACCAAGATGGTCGGCGGCACCTCACCGGGCAAAGGCGGCTCGACGCATCTCGATCTGCCGGTGTTCGACACCGTCGCCGAAGCGCGTGAGAAGACCGGCTGCGATGCTTCCGTGATCTACGTGCCGCCGCCAGGCGCCGGCGATGCGATCTGCGAAGCCATCCAGGCCGAGATCCCGCTCATCGTCTGCATCACCGAAGGCATTCCGGTGATGGACATGGTCAAGGTGAAGCGCGCGCTGTCGGGTTCGAAGTCGCGTCTCATCGGGCCGAACTGCCCGGGCGTCATGACCGCCGGCGAGTGCAAGATCGGCATCATGCCGGGCAACATATTCAAGCCGGGCTCGGTCGGTATCGTGTCGAGATCCGGTACGCTGACCTATGAAGCGGTGTTCCAGACCTCGCGCGAAGGCCTCGGCCAGACCACCGCGGTCGGCATCGGCGGCGATCCGGTCAAGGGCACCGAGTTCATCGATATGCTCGAGAAATTCCTCGGCGACCCGAAGACCGAGTCGATCGTCATGATCGGCGAGATCGGCGGCTCGGCGGAAGAAGACGCGGCGCAGTTCCTGATCGACGAGGCCAAGCGTGGCCGCAAGAAGCCGATGGTCGGCTTCATCGCCGGCGTAACGGCGCCTCCGGGCCGCCGCATGGGTCATGCCGGCGCGATTATTTCGGGCGGCAAGGGCGACGCCAAATCCAAGACCGCGGCGATGGAAGCCGCCGGCATTCGCGTGTCGCCGTCACCGGCGCGCATCGGCAAGACGCTGATGGAAGTGCTCAAGGGGAAGTAGGGCGCGTACACCAAAGACTGGCTGGCGTTTCTTGGTCGACCCGGAGGCTTCGGTCTCCGGGTCGCTGCATTTTCGATAGCCCGGCGTGCCGCTGGGGGCCGGTCCTTTCAAAAATTCGCGACTTCCAGCGTGGCGGCCGAAATACCGCCGCTTTGCCAAGGGGCGGTTTCGTAGAAGTGAACTGATATCCATTCTTACACTTTTTTCGACTTAACTAGGTCATAAATAGGTTTAAGAGTGAGGCCCGCCGACGCGGGGCACGATGCCCGTGAGCGGCTCAATCCGACAGAGCAGGTTCCGGTCCGGCTGGGGGATCGCGGGGCTGTTTTCCGGGTTGCCCCACGCAGGAAACGCATACCGCGCGGCAATTGCGCCACGCCAGGATCTAGGTCTCATGTCTCGCCAAGACGCCAACGCCGCATTCGCCCAAACTTCGTTCCTCTACGGCGGCAACGCCGCCTACATCGAAGACCTCCAGGCCCGGTTCGAGAAAGACCCAAAGTCGGTCGATGCCGAGTGGCGGACCTTCTTCGAGGCCTTGAAGGACAACAGCGCCGACGTCGTGAAGTCGGCCGAAGGCGCGTCGTGGAAGAAGCCGAACTGGCCCGCCCGGCCGAACGGCGATCTCGTTGCCGCGCTCGACGGCCAGTGGGCCGAAACCGAAAAGAAGATCGGCGACAAGATCGCCAAGACCGCGCAGGCCAAGGGCGTCGAACTGTCGAACGCCGATGTCATGCAGGCGACGCGCGACTCGATCCACGCGCTGATGCTGATCCGCGCCTACCGCATCCGCGGCCATTTCCACGCCAAGCTCGATCCGCTCGCGATCCAGGAAGAGCCGAACGAAGAAGAACTGATGCCCGCGTCCTACGGCTTCACCGAAGCCGACCTGGACCGCAAGATCTTCCTCGACAATGTGCTCGGCCTGGAATTCGCGTCCATGCGCGAGATCGTCGCCATCCTGCGCCGCACTTACTGCCAGACGGTCGGCATCGAATTCATGCACATCTCCAACGCCGCGCAGAAGGCGTGGATCCAGGAGCGCATCGAGGGCCGCGACAAGGAAATCCAGTTCACCCGCGAGGGCAAGCGCGCCATCCTCAACAAGCTGGTCGAAGCCGAAGGTTTCGAGAAGTTTCTCGACGTCAAGTACACCGGCACCAAGCGCTTCGGTCTCGACGGCGGTGAATCGCTGATCCCGGCGCTCGAGCAGATCATCAAGCGCGGCGGCAATCTCGGCGTGAAGGAAATCGTGCTCGGCATGCCGCATCGCGGCCGCCTCAACGTGCTCACGCAGGTGATGGGCAAGCCGCACCGCGTGCTGTTCCACGAATTCAAGGGCGGCTCGGCGACGCCGGACGACATCGAAGGCTCCGGCGACGTGAAGTATCACCTCGGCGCCTCGGCCGACCGCGAATTCGACAGCAACAAGGTGCATCTGTCGCTGACGCCGAACCCGTCGCATCTGGAAATCGTCGATCCGGTAACGCTCGGCAAGGTGCGCGCCAAGCAGGACCAGCATCGCTGCCCGCCGGAAGATCGCACCGCGGTGCTGCCGCTGCTGATGCACGGCGACGCGGCTTTCGCCGGCCAGGGCGTTGTGGCCGAATGCTTCGGCCTGTCGGGCTTGAAGGGCTATCGCACCGGCGGCTCGATCCATTTCATCGTCAACAACCAGATCGGTTTCACCACCTATCCGCGCTATTCGCGTTCGTCGCCCTATCCGTCCGACGTCGCCAAGATGATCGAGGCGCTGATCCTGCACGTGAACGGCGACGATCCGGAAGCGGTGGTGTTCGCGGCCAAGGTCGCGATCGAATATCGCATGCAGTTCCAGCAGCCGGTCGTCATCGACATGTGGTGCTATCGCCGCTTCGGCCACAACGAGGGCGACGAACCGGCTTTCACCCAGCCGGTGATGTACAAGAAGATCCGCGGCCACAAGTCGACCCTGGAAATCTACGCGGAAAAGCTGGTAGCCGAAGGCGTCGTCACCGACGGCGAAATCGACAAGATGAAGGCCGATTGGCGCACGCGCCTCGACGCCGAATTCGAAGCCGGCACCGCTTACAAGCCGAACAAGGCCGACTGGCTCGACGGCCGTTGGTCCGGCCTCAAGGCCGCCCAGGACGCCGAAGACCCGCGCAAGGGCAACACCGGCGTGCCGCTCGACGAACTGCGCGCCATCGGCAAGGCGATCACCACGACGCCGAAAGACTTCAACGTTCACAGGACGGTGCAGCGCTTCCTCGACAATCGCGCCAAGGCGATCGAGACCGGCGAAGGCATCGACTGGGCGACCGGCGAGGCGCTGGCCTTCTGCTCGTTGGTCAAGGAAGGCAACCCGGTGCGCCTGTCCGGTCAGGACTCCGAGCGCGGCACCTTCTCGCAGCGCCACTCGGTGCTGTTCGATCAGGACACCGAAAAGCGCTACGTGCCGTTCAACAATCTCGGCACCGGCCAGGCCAAATACGAAGTGCTCAATTCGATGCTGTCGGAAGAGGCCGTGCTCGGCTTCGAATACGGCTATTCGACCGCCGAGCCGAACACGCTGACGCTGTGGGAAGCCCAGTTCGGCGATTTCGCCAACGGCGCCCAGGTCGTGTTCGACCAGTTCATCTCGTCGGCCGAACGCAAGTGGCTGCGCATGTCCGGCCTCGTCTGCCTGTTGCCGCATGGCTACGAAGGCCAGGGTCCGGAGCATTCGTCGGCTCGCCTCGAACGCTTCCTGCAGATGTGCGCCGAAGACAACATGCAGGTGGCGAACTGCACGACGCCGGCGAACTACTTCCACATTCTGCGCCGTCAGCTCAAGCGCGAGATCCGCAAGCCGCTGATCCTGATGACGCCGAAGTCGCTGTTGCGCCACAAGCGCGCGGTGTCGAAGCTCGCCGAGTTCGATGCCGGCACCTCGTTCCATCGCTTGCTGTGGGACGACGCGCAGATGCTACCCGGCGAGAAGATCAAGCTCGTCGCCGACGACAAGATCCGCCGCGTCGTGCTCTGCTCCGGCAAGGTCTATTACGATCTCTATGACGAGCGCGAGAAGCGCGGCGTCGACGACATCTACCTGTTGCGCGTCGAGCAGCTCTATCCGTTCCCGACCAAGGCGCTGGTCGCCGAACTGTCGCGCTTCAAGCAGGCCGAGATCGTCTGGTGCCAGGAAGAACCGCGCAACATGGGCGCCTGGTTCTTCGTCGACATCTACCTCGAGTGGGTGCTGAACCAGATCAACGCCAAGCACCGCCGCGCCCGCTACGCCGGACGCCCGGCATCGGCCTCGACCGCGGTCGGCCAGATGTCGAAGCACCTGGCGCAGCTCAAGCAGTTCCTCGACGAGGCGCTGGGCTGACACGCAATACACACTCCGTCATGCCCGGCTTTATGCCGGGCATCCACGTCTTGACGGGTGTTCGGAACGAAGACGTGGATGGCCGGGACAAGCCCGGCCATGACGCAGAATATTTTGAGGCAGAGAAATCATCATGACTGACATCAAGGTGCCCACCCTCGGCGAATCGGTGACCGAAGCCACCGTCGGAAAATGGTTCAAGAAGCCGGGCGATCCCGTCGCCGTGGACGAACCGCTGGTCGAACTCGAAACCGACAAGGTGACGCTGGAAGTGCCGGCGCCTGCCGCCGGCGTGCTCGGCGACATCGCCGCCAAGGATGGCGACACGGTGGGCGTCGGCGCCATTCTCGGCTCCATCAAGGACGGCGCTGCGGCCAAGACGACCGCAACCGGTTCTGGCACGGGCCGTCCCGACGTGAAGTCGGCGGCAACGACGCCGATCAACGCCGCCGACGAAGAGCCGAAGCCGCGCGCCGCCGCGCCTGCGGCCCCCGCCGCCGCGACCAACACGGCGCAGGCGCCGTCGGTGCGCAAGATGGCCGCCGAGAGTGGTGTCGATCCCTCGACCGTTGCCGGCACCGGCCTGCGCGGCCAGGTGACCAAGGGTGACATGATGGCGGCGATCGAAAAGGCCGCCGCGCAGCCGACGCCGGTCGCCGCGCCGGTGCAGATGCGGGCGCCGTCGGCGCCGGACGAAGCGGCGCGCGAGGAGCGCGTGCGCATGACCCGGCTGCGCAAGCGCATCGCCGAGCGGCTGAAGGAGGCGCAGAACACCGCCGCCATGCTGACCACCTTCAACGAGGTGGACATGTCGGCGCTGCTGGCGGCCCGCAGCCAGTACAAGGATGCTTTCGAGAAGAAGCACGGCGTGAAACTCGGCTTCATGAGCTTCTTTGTGAAGGCGGCGATCGTCGCGCTCAAGGAGCTGCCCGCGGTCAATGCCGAGATCGAAGGCGACGATATCGTCTACAAGAACTATTACCATGTGGGCGTTGCCGTCGGCACGCCGCAGGGTCTGGTGGTGCCGGTGGTGCGCGATGCCGACCGGCTGAGCTTCGCGGAGGTGGAGAAGACTATTGCCGAACTCGGCCGCAAGGCGCGCGATGGCAAGCTCAGCCTCGACGACCTGCAGGGCGGCACTTTCACCATCTCGAACGGCGGCATCTATGGCTCGCTGATGTCGACGCCGATCCTCAATCCGCCGCAATCGGCCATCCTCGGCATGCACAAGATCCAGGACCGGCCGATGGCGGTGAACGGCAAGGTCGAGATCAGGCCGATGATGTACCTGGCGCTCTCCTACGATCATCGCATCATCGATGGTCGCGAGGCCGTCACCTTCTTGGTGCGCGTCAAGGAGAACCTCGAGGACCCGGCGCGGCTCGTTCTCGATTTGTGAGGCCGCGATGCCGAATGGCAAGCCCGGTGATCATCCGCTGACCGACATCGTCAAGCATCGCTTGCCGATGTTTGGCGACGAGATCGACGACAAGGTGCGCCGGCTCGACAGCATCGCGTCGGACGAGTTGCGCAACGTGCTGGCCACCATCGTCTACTTTTGGCCGTGGGGCGACAAGGCGCCGGCCGATCCGCATGCCTTGTCGGCCATTCTCGATTCGCTGCAGCGCTATGTCGAGAAAAAGCCGGGCGCGTAACCCAGACACGACGCCGCGATCCTGTCGCGGCAAAATTTGAGCAGGATAATATTATGAGCAACTACGATCTTATCGTCATCGGTTCCGGTCCCGGCGGCTATGTGTGCGCCATTCGCGCCGCGCAGCTCGGTCTCAAGACCGCGGTCGTCGAGAAGGGAAAGACGCTCGGCGGCACCTGCCTCAATATCGGCTGCATCCCGTCGAAGGCGCTGCTGCACGCCTCCGAGCTGTTCGAGGAGGCCGGGCATTCCTTCGCCAAGATGGGCATCGGCGTTCCCGCGCCGAAGCTCGACCTCAAGACCATGCTGAAGTTCAAGCAGGACGCCATTGACGGCAACGTCAAGGGCGTCGACTTCCTGTTCAAGAAGAACAAGATCGACACGCATTACGGCTTCGGCCGCATCGCCGCGCCGGGCAAGGTCGAAGTCAAGGCCGCCGACGGCAAGGTGACGACGCTCGAGACGAAGTCGATCGTCATTGCGACCGGCTCGGACGTCGCCAAGCTGCGCGGCATCGACATCGACGAGAAGCGCATCGTGTCGTCCACCGGCGCGCTGTCGCTGCCGGAGGTGCCGAAGAATCTGCTGGTGATCGGCGCCGGCGTTATCGGGCTCGAGCTCGGCTCGGTGTGGCGCCGTCTCGGCGCCAAGGTCACGGTGGTGGAATTCCTCGACGGCATCCTGCCCGGTATGGACGGCGAAGTGCGCAAGCAGAGCCAGCGCCTGCTGGAAAAGCAGGGCATCGCCTTCAAGCTGTCGTCCAAGGTCATCGCGGTCGATTCCTCGGGCAAGACGCTCAAGGCGACCGTCGAGCCGGCGAAGGGTGAGGGCAAGGCCGAGACGATCGAGGCCGATGTCGTGCTCGTTTCCACCGGCCGCGTGCCGTACACCGACGGCCTTGGCCTCAAGGAAGTCGGCGTCAAGCTGGACGAGCGCGGCCGCGTCGTTACCGATCACTATTACGCGACCAGCGTGCCGGGTATCTGGGCGATCGGCGACGTCATCACCGGGCCGATGCTGGCGCACAAGGCCGAAGACGAAGGCGTCGCGGTCGCGGAAATGCTGGTCGGCCAGGCCGGTCATGTGAACTACGACGTCATTCCGGCGGTCGTCTATACGATGCCGGAGATCGCCTCGGTCGGCAAAGGCGAGGAAGAGCTCAAGGCCGCCGGCGTCGCTTATAACGTCGGCAAGTTTCCGTTCACGGCGAACGGCCGCGCCAAGGCGAACCAGCAGACCGACGGTTTCGTCAAGGTCATCGCCGACGCCAAGACCGACCGCGTGCTCGGCGTGCACATCATCGGTTCGGATGCCGGCAACATGATCGCCGAATCGGCGGTGCTGATGGAGTTCGGCGGCGCGGCCGAAGATCTCGCCCGCACCTGCCACGCGCATCCGACGCTGCCCGAGGCGGTCAAGGAAGCAGCCATGGCCGTCGCCAAGCGCGCGATTCATATGTGATTGCTTCCCTCGCCCCGCGAAGCGGGGAGAGGGAAAGAGGTCAATGCGCGCCGCCGGCGTGCAGCAGGAAGTCGAGCGCGTGCGGCGCCCAGAGGCCGAAGGCGCTGAAGATCAGGCCGACGAGACCGACCAGACCTGACAGCCAGCCGAGCACCACCATGCCGGTGATCACTTCGGCCGAGGCCAGCACGATGCCGATCTGGAATGCGGCCGAGCCGAGTTCGAACTGGTGATAGCGAGCAAGCTGGTTGTCGCGCTGGTGCTCGTAGTTCTCGGCCTGCTCGCGCAATTCCTTGCGGCCATCCTTTTCCTTCGGGTCGGACTCGTAGCGCATCGCCGTGGCGCGCCAGGTCTCGATCTGCTTTTCCATCGTCGCCTTGATTTCCGGCTTCTCGATCGACGGCGCCAGCGCGGCGAGGTTGTCGGCGGCCGTGCGGATGTTGGTTTGCCGGATCGTCTTGGCCTGAAAGAAATTCCAGGTGTCGGACGCCTTGATGTTGAGGCTGATGCTTTCCGTCTGCGCGCCCTTGCCCAGCGTTTCGGTGAAGGCAAGAAACAGGGCCAGCACGGAAATCAGCAGCGCGATCTTTTTATTGCCGCCGTGGGAGGCGTGCTCCGCGTGCTCGGCGTGTTCGAGGTTTTCGTGCGGTCCCGCCATGGTCGTCCCCTGTTTGGTGGCGGACGATGATCGCCGGCGTGATTGCAAGCAAGAGCAGGGCGGCGTTGTCGACGATGAAATTACGATGACGCCCGCGGATGGGCGCTGGCATAAACTTCGAGTAAACGCGCAGTGTCCACGGCGGTATAAATCTGCGTCGTCGACAGCGAGGCGTGGCCGAGCAGTTCCTGGATCGAGCGCAGGTCGCCGCCGCGGCCCAGAAGATGCGTGGCAAAGGAATGGCGCAAGGCATGCGGCGTCGCCGTGTCGGGCAGGCCGAGCGCGCCGCGCAAGGTCGCCATCGCCAGTTGCACGATGCGTGGTGACAGCGGCCCGCCGCGCGCGCCGACGAACAATGGGCCATCCGCCGGCAGGTCGTAGGGGCAGAGTGTGATGTAATCGGCGATCGCTTTCGTCACCTGCGGCAGCACCGGAACCATGCGAGCTTTGTTGCCTTTGCCGGTGACGGTGAGCGCGTCCTTGCCGTTGGCGTCGCCGCGCTTGAGGCCGAGCGCCTCGGAAATGCGCAGGCCGCAGCCATAGAGCAGCGCCAGCACCGCGGCGTCACGCGCCAGGATCCAGGTCTCGCGATCCTCGCCTGCGCGCAGGTCGATGTCGGTCATCTGTTTCGCGGCTGAGGCGGCGAGCGGCTTCGGCAGCGTGCGGGCGAGCTTCGGCGCGCGGATGGCGGCAAGCGCCCCCACCTTGCCCTTGCCGTTGCGCTCGAGGAAGCGGGCGAAGGAGCGCGCGCCGGCCAGCGAACGCATCAGAGTACGGTTGCCGGCGCCATCGGCGCGGCGCGAGGCCATGAAGGCGCGGACATCGGCCGGGGTGATTTTCGCCAGGGTCTTCAGCGACGGCGGTGCGCCGAGATGCTCGGCCAGAAAGCCGAGGAACTGGCCGACATCGCGCTCATAGGCTTCCAGCGTCTTTGGCGACATGCGCCGCTCGGCGCCGAGATAGGCGCGCCAGCGGCCGATTTCGGCGACGACGTCGGGGGCAATGGCGAGGGGCAATCCCATATAGGGCAGAGTAGGAGCCCTTCCTTACCCTTCCTTAAAGACCTGGAATCGGCCAGACCCTCCTTATGGCTCAACGTGTCGTCGATGTTCTGGTGCCGGTGGCGCTCGACCAGGCCTATTCCTACCGCGTGCCGGCAGGGATGGAGGTCGCGCCCGGCGATGTCGTCGCCGTGCCGCTCGGCCGGCGCGGCGAGACGGTCGGCGTGGTCTGGGCGGACAACCCGAACCCGGCGCCGGGCCTGCACAACCGCCTCAAGGACATCGTGGCGAAGATCGACGTGCCGCCGCTCAAGGACGAGTTGCGCACCTTCGTCGACTGGGTCGCCGGCTACACTTTGTCGTCTCGTGGCATGGTGCTGCGCATGGCGCTGCGCATGGGCGACAATCTCGGGCCGGCGCGCGAGCGCGTCGGCGTGCGGCTGATCGGCCCGCCGCCGCAGCGCATGACGGTGGCGCGCCAGCGCGTGCTGCGCGCGCTCGAGGACGGCATGGTGCGCGCCAAGGGCGACGCGGCGCGCGAGGCCGGCGTTTCGACCGGCGTCATCGACGGCCTCGTCGATGAAGGCACGCTGGAAACTGTGGTGCTGCCCCCGGAGAAAGTCTCTCGCCAGCCCGATCCGGATTTCCGCAAGCCCGATTTTTCGCTCGGCCAGCTCGCCGCCGCCGACGCGCTGCGCACCACGGTCGATCAGGGCGGCTATGTCGTCTCGCTGGTCGATGGCGTCACCGGCTCGGGCAAGACCGAAGTCTATTTCGAGGCGGTCGCCGAGAACATCCGCAAGGGCCGGCAGACCTTGATCCTGATGCCGGAAATCGCGCTGACCGGGCAATCGCTCGATCGCTTCACCGCGCGCTTCGGCACGCGACCGGCGGAATGGCATTCGCAATTGTCGCCGCGCCTGCGCGCGCGCACCTGGGCCGCGGTGGCGGAAGGCGAAGTGTCGGTGGTGGTCGGCGCGCGCTCGGCGCTGTTCCTGCCTTACGCCGATCTCGGCCTCATCATCGTCGATGAAGAGCACGAGCAGGCCTACAAGCAGGAAGACGGCGCGCGCTACAACGCCCGCGACATGGCGGTGGTGCGCGGCTCCATCGCGAAAATCCCGGTGGTGCTCGCCTCGGCGACGCCGTCGGTCGAATCCGAGGTCAATGCCCGCAAGGGCCGCTATCGCCGCCTGCATCTGCCGGAGCGTTTCGGCGGCGCCTCGCTGCCGCATGTCGAGGCCATCGACCTGACGCGTGAAGGCCCGCCGCGCGGCCGCTTCATCGCGCCGCGTCTCGCCGAGGCCGTGAATAACACGCTGGAGCGCGGCGACCAGGCGCTGCTGTTTCTCAACCGCCGCGGCTTCGCGCCGCTCACTCTATGCCGTGCCTGCGGCTTCCGCCTGCAATGCCCGAACTGCGATGCCTGGCTGGTCGATCATCGTTTCCGCAAAAGGCTGATCTGCCATCACTGCGGCTACAACATGCCGCCGCCGGACGCCTGCCCGAACTGCCATGCCACCGAGAGCTTCGCCGCGGTCGGCCCCGGCGTCGAACGGCTGGAACAGGAAGCGGCGGCGCTGTTTCCCGACAAGCGCATTCTCATCCTGTCGAGCGACCTCGTCGAATCGATGGAGCGGCTGCGTCAGGAGCTCGATGACGTCGCCGACGGCAAGTTCGACATCATCGTCGGCACGCAACTCGTCGCCAAGGGCCATCACTTCCCCAAGCTCAATCTGGTCGGCATCGTCGATGCCGATCTCGGCCTCGGCAATGGCGATCCGCGCGCGGCCGAGCGCACCTTCCAGTTGCTGCATCAGGTGGTCGGCCGCGCCGGCCGCGAGGACAATCGCGGCGTCGGCTTTTTGCAAACGCATCAGCCCGAGCATCCGGTGATGAAGGCGCTGATCCTCGGCGACCGCGAGAAATTCTACGAGACCGAGATCGCGCTGCGCGAGGCCTCCGGCTATCCGCCGTTCGGCCGGCTCGCCGGCATCGTCGTCTCCGCCGACAACAAGCACGACGCCGAAGGCTACGCCAAGGCGCTGGCCAAGTCGGCACCGCACGATGAATCGGTGCGCGTGCTCGGCCCCGCCGAGGCGCCGATCGCCGTGGTGCGCGGCCGCCACCGTTACCGGTTGCTGATCAAGGCGCCGCGCGAGTTCAACCTGTCGGCTTATCTGCGCGACTGGATGGCCGTCGCGCCGAAGACGCGCGGCGGCATCAAGATGGATGTCGATGTCGATCCGATGAGTTTTTACTAGGCTGTGTACTCATTACGCCGCTGGCCCCTGCTAGCAGCGGCGAGAAAGCGGACGTCTCCTGAGGTCGCCGAAGGGCCAACAGCGGAAGTCCGGATTCGTGCGCGGGGGCGAGGCCTACCTATCAATGGGCGAGAATGTGCGCACGACCTCATACATGCCCGGCTCAAATTTTGCGATCGTGAGCGCCTCTTCGAGAAAGGGTAGCGGTCCAGGATCCTGGCGCATGGCCTCATAGTCTTCCGCGCTGCGCCACTGCGCATACATGGTCACCTTCGTGCCGTCGAGGCTCCGATGAAGGGTCGAGGAAACAAAGCCAGGTGCCCGGCTGACGAATTCATCGGTCGCGCGCGCAAGCAAATCGAGGAGCCGGTCCTGGTTGGCTGGATCTACCGTGAAGACATTTATTAGGCTGATCATACGGTTCGGTCCTCTCTTTTGTTGCTCACAATCGAGTTGAGCGGTTCTTCAACAGGATCAAGCAATGTCGTCGGGTAGCGACGCGGCGCTAATGAGTCCACGTCCTAGTTGTGTCATGGCCGGGCAGAGGCGTTCGAAGAACGCCGTTCTTCGAACAGCTATGTCCCGGCCATCCACGTCTTGCTTCCCCGCTTAAGACGTGGATGCCCGGCACGAGGCCGGGCATGACGGCTCCTGGCTCACGCCGCGGAGCGCTCCGGCGGCGCCATGAATTCGGGGCCGACCGGATCGGCGATGTCGGCGGCGACGATCTTGTCGATCTCGGTGAGCGCCGCGGCATCGAGCGTCCAGCCGAAAACCCCGTCGACCGCATCGAGCTGTTCCGGCTTGCGCGCGCCCCACAGAGCGATGCTGTTCGGCTGCTTGTCGAGGATCCAGCGCACCGCCAGATGCAGCACCGACTTGCCGTAATTGTCGTGCGCGAAGCGATCGAGCTGCTTCACCGCCTGGAGATATTGCGCGAAGCGCGGCGAGGCGAACTTCGGATCGGCGCTGCGCAAGTCGTCGGCCGGAAAACGGCTATCCATCGTCATCTTGCCGGCGAGCAGGCCGCGGCACAGCGGTCCGTAGGCTAGTGCGATCATCTTGTTGCGGACCGTGTAGGGCAACACATCGCGTTCGGCGTCGCGCTCGACCAGGTTGTAGGGCGGCTGGTCGGCATGCAGCGGCGCAATCTTGCGGAACGCGTCCATCTGCGCCGTCGAGAAATTGCTGACGCCGATGGCGCGGATCTTTCCCGCCTTGAGTAGCGCGGCGAGCGTCGCCGCCGTCTCCTCGACCGGTACGTTCGGGTCCGGCCAATGCACCTGGTAAAGGTCGATGACGTCGGTCTTGAGCCGACGCAGCGAGTCGTCGATCTCTTTCAGGATGCGGGCGCGGCTGGCGTCGCGATACACTTTTTCCTCCGCGGTCCAGGCCAGCGCGACCTTGGTGGCGATCACCGCCTTGTGCCGGCGGCCGCCTTGAGCGAGCGCCTTGCCCACGATCTCCTCCGAGTGGCCGAAGCCGTAGACCGGCGCGGTGTCGATCAGCGTGATGCCGCTATCGACGGCGGATTGGATGGTGCGGATCGATTGGGCATCGTCGCTGCCGCCCCACATCCAGCCGCCAATTGCCCAGGTGCCGAGCGCCACGCGCGACGGCTTGAGATCGGTGCCGGGAATGGCGATGGTTTCGCGGGTTGTTGGCATGGCATTTCTCCTGTGACGCGTCGCCCCGCTATTCGGTGTCGCTACCGTGCGGCTGCCGTCCGGCGCTTGCCGGCTTGCTGGTTGATGACCAGACTGCCGACGACGATCGCCGCACCCAGCGCCTGCACGCCTGTCGGCACGAAGCCGCGGACCACGGCATCGAGCGCGAAGGCCACCATGGGAATGAGGAGGAAGAACGGCGCCACCGCTGGCGCGCCGGCCTTCTCGACGCCGTGAAACCACAATGCGTAAGCGATCGAGGTGCCGATCAGCGCCACATAGACATAGGCGCCGATGCTCGCCAGGCCGAGCGATGATGGCACGTCGCCGAGGATCGCCGCCAGCGCCGCCAGCTCGACGCCGCCGATGACGAGTTGCCAGGCGGTGAACTCGAGCAGCGGGATCGGCCGGCCCCAGCGATTAAGTAGTACCCCACCGAGCGCCAACGACACCGCCGCAATGAGGCCCGCAGTTGCGCCAATGCCGTCGAGCACGATCTGGCCGCTGGTCAGGAGGATCATCACGCCGATCGAGCCGAGCACGACGCTGACCAGACGCAGCCAGGTCGGCCGCTCGCCGAGCAGCGGCCAGGCGATCAGCACGGTGATGATCGGTCCCAGCGATTGCAGCGTGCCGGCGACCCCGCCGGGCAGGCGTTCGGCGGCGATGAACAGGAAGGCGAAGACGACCCCGCAGTTCAGCGTGCCGAGCACGGCGACCTTGCCCCACCAGTCGCGCGGCGGCACTTCGTTGTAGAACAACAGCAGCGGCAGTCCGCCACCCAGCGCCCGCACCGCAGCCGTGAAGATAGGATTGTGCGGCAGCACGACGCTGACGAAAATGTAGGTCGTGCCCCAGATGGCGGCGGCCAGCGCGGCGGAGAGCTTCGGGTTCATCAGTGGCATTCCGGACTCACGAAACGGTTTCGTCGCGCGCGGCGATGCTGCGCGGGCGGTCGAAACGACGTTTCCCATGGGATTGGCGGCCCTGAAGCCGCCTTGGCGTGAGCCACAGACATAAGTGGACGACGCGGACGGTAGAAGGCGGCCAACGCCGCGTCCGGCGCAGGGCAGCCCGCCGATTTCGCCTATGCGACTATCGGATAGCGGCGATCAATGCCCCTGCCGCGCGATGGCGACGCTGGCGGCATATTTCACCAATGGCGGCTTCAAGCCCGAGGCGGTGAGTTCATGCCGCACGTTCTGCTTGGCGGCGGCAATGCTGATCTCGGTGCCGGCGCGGCTGAGCTTCTTGACGAAGGCATGCAGCGAGCGAGCTGCCGTCGTGTCGATCAGCGGCACATTGGAGAAGTCGAGGATCAGTAAGCGGGGCGTGCGGCCGATACGTTCCAGCGCGGTCAGCACATGCGCGGTGGCGCCGAAGAAGAAGGCGCCGCTGATGTGGTAGACCAGGACGTCGCGGCTCGCCGCTTCATCGGCGTCATATTTGGTGTGGTCGACGCTGTCGGCAATGTCCTCGAGGCCGCCCGCCTGCACGTCCACCGACTCGGCCATGCGGTGCAGGAACATCAGCGCGCCCATCACCACGCCGACGGCGATGCCGGTGGTGAGATCGACGAAGATGGTCAGCAGGAAGGTCGCCAGCAGCACGGCGGCGTCGCCGCGCGAGGTGCGGATGAGCGACCAGAACTCCTCCTTCTCCGCCATGTTCCAGGCGACGATCATCAGCACGGCACCGAGCGCGGCGAGCGGAATGTAGCCGACCAGCGGCGCGGCGACGGCAAGGAACAGCAGCAGATAGCCGCAATGGAAGATGCCGGAGATCGGCCCACGCGCGCCGGAGCGTACGTTGGTCGCGGTGCGGGCCACCGTGCCGGTGACGCAGATGCCGCCGAATATGATCGAGACGATGCTGGCAACGCCTTGTGCACCGAGCTCGGCATTGGAGCGATGGCGGCGGCCGCTCATGCCGTCGGCGACCACGGCCGACAACAGCGACTCGATGGCGCAGAGCAGGGCGATGGTGAAGGCATCGGGCAGCACCGCCTGAAGCTTCTCGAGACTGAACGGCGGCAGCGACGGCGCCGGCAGCGAGCGCGGCACCGCGCCGAAGCGCGAGGCGACGGTGGCGACGTCGAGATGGAAGGCGAAGCAGATCACGCCGGTGACGGCGATGGCGATCAGAAAGCCCGGCCAGCGAGGCCGGTAGCGGCGCAGCACCAGGATGATACCGAGGGCCAACGCGGCAATGCCCAGCGTTTGCCAACTGACGGTCGAGATTGCCGCGGCAATGGCCTCGAGCTTCGGCACCAAAGCCGAGGGCTCGTGGGCAATGTCGAGGCCGAGCACTTCGCGCACCTGGCTGGCGGCGATGATCACGGCGATGCCAGCGGTGAAGCCGACCGTCACCGGCATCGGGATGTATTTGATGTAGGTGCCGAGGCGCAGAAGGGCGACTGCGATCAGGATCAGGCCGGCGACGACCGTCGCCAGCGCCAGACCGTCATAGCCATGACGTTCGACCACCAGGGCGACCAGGCCGATGAAGGCACCGGCCGGGCCGCCGATCTGGAAGCGGCTGCCGCCGATCAGCGACACGATGAAGCCGCCGGCGATGGCGGTGTAGAGGCCACGCTCCGGCGACACGCCAGAGGCGATGGCGATGGCCATCGACAGCGGCAGCGCCACGACGGCGACGGTCAGGCCGGCAATCGCGTCGGCCCGCAGATCGCGCCAGCCATAGCCTTCGCGTAGAACCGTGACCAGTTTGGGCGTGAAAAGCTCTGTGAAGGTCGGCGACGGAACGGCGGAGGGCTGGCCGGACATGGCATTCTCGGAAGGTGAAAGAACCACCATCGCGTCCCGGACCCAGACACCGCAACTCCGTGATATCCCTTAGGTCGGGCGGGCTTCGGTCCAAGTCAATCCGGGGTCAATCCGGGGTCATGGGCGGCTTCACGGCTGGCGTGAGCAGCACGCTGGCGGCCGCGGCAAAGATCAGCGCAAAGCCGATGATGTCAGGCCAGGTCGGCCGCTCGCCGAGGATCAGCGCCGAACCGGTGACGCCGATCACCGGTACCAGCAGTGCGCCGATTGATGCGGTCACAGTCGAGACCTTGCCGTTGATCGACCACCACAGGAAATGCGCCAGGCCGACGCCGAAGATGGCGATGTAGCCGAGGGCCAGCGCCGACTTCAGACTCACCGGGTGGGGGTGCGGCAGGCCCTCGAAGATCAGCATGCCGCTGGCGAGGAAGACGAAGCTGAACAGCAATTGCCAGAAGGCATTGGCGAGCGGCGGCACCGTGACGCGCATCCATTTCATGTAGACGGTGCCGAAGGCCCAGCTCACCGCGGCGGCCAGCGAATAGAAGACGAATACGGGTACGCCGTCGCCGAATAGCGGCCACACCAGAACGGCGAGACCGGCGACGCACAGCACGAAGGCGACGACACGCACACGGTCGAGCCGTTCGTGCAGGAGCACCAGGCTGAACAAGGTCGCCCAGATCGGCATCGAATAGCTGATGATGATGGTGCGCGAGGTGGCGCCGTTCAGTTGCGAGTAAGCGCCGAGGATATGAAAGGCCGCGAGGTTGAAGAAGCTGCCGACCATGACATGGATGCGCTCGCGCTTCGGCACGTGCAGATCGGCGCCCGCGAGCCTCGCCGCGATCAGCAGCGTCACGGTGCCGCCGGCGATGCCGAAGGTGCGCAACGTCCAGGGCTGGATGTCGTGCAGCGCGATCGCGGTGGCAATCCACAGGAAGCCCCAGACGAAGCCGAGGAGCACGACCAGCGCCCGCGCGCCGCTCACCGTCTCGTCCGCTCGACCCTGCGCCATGCCGCCGCCCCCGCTCTATCGCGACCGCGGCGGCCGGAGTTGCGGGTTCAGACCTCGCGCTCGGTAACCGGCATGACCGTGACGATCGTCTCCGGCATATACGGCTTTTGCACGATCGGTGCATCCTTCAATTCGGGCGGCAGCGGAGCGCCCTCGCCATAGCCGGTGGCGAAGGCGAAGGGCACATTCAGTTCGCGCAGCCGCATCGCCACCGGGATGCTGTTCTCGGCACCAAGGTTGATGTCGAGCAGCGCGAAATCGATCTTGTGCTTGGCGATGACATTCATCGCCTCAGTGACGGAGCCGGCGAGCTCAATCCGCTTGGCGCCGAGCCGCGACATGATCTGTTCGGCATCCATGGCGATGACGAGGTTGTCCTCGAGCACCAGGACGTTGCCGGAGAACATCGACTTGGTTTCCTTGGCCGGCTTCGCTTGTGCCTTGCGGTCGGTCGGCCGTACCCGCTTGACGAAACGCGCCGGGATGACCAGGCGCGCCCGCAGGCCGAGCAGTTCGTAATGGATCTCCGACTCGCCGGCGAGGTCGTAGGGGATCGACCGCTCGATGATGGTGGTGCCGAAGCCGCGGCGCAGCGGCGGCTGCACCGGCGGTCCGCCGCTTTCCTGCCAGGCGATGATCAGTTGGCCGGCGTCGCCGAGTTCCCAGGTGATGTTGACGACGCCGGTGGAGTCGCACAGCGCGCCGTATTTGGCCGAGTTGGTGACGAGTTCGTGCACGACCAGCGCCAGCGTCGAGAACGCCTCGGGCTCGAGCGCCACATCCGGGCCCTGATCGATGACGCGCTGCGCCTTGCCGCCGAGATAGGCCGCGGTCTCTTCCTCGATCAGCGTACGCACGCTGCCGGGACCCCAGTTGGTCTTGGTGATGAGGTCGTGGGCGCGCGCCAGCGCCTCGATGCGGCCGCCGACCACGGAAGCGAATTCCTCGGCGGTCAGCGTCGAATGCCGGCCTTGCGTGATCAGGCCGCGGATCAGGCTGAGGATGTTGCGGACGCGGTGATTGAGCTCGGCGATGAGCAGCTCCTGGCGCTCCTGCGCCGATTTGCGTTCTTTCTCGGCGGCATCTGTGAGGCGAAAGATCACTTCCAGCAATGTCACCCGCAGCGACGAGGCGATGCGCAGGTCGGATTCGGTCCAGTGCGCCGATTGTCCGCGGACGACTTCGCGCCACAGCTCGAAGCTCTTGCGCGGCGTCAGGCGGTCGCCCAGCGGGCCGGCGGTGACCGGTTTGTTCGGATCGCCGGCCCAGTGCACCGAGCGCGCCACTTCGTTGCGGAAGAAGACGAGATAATCCGGCGTCGCCCGCGACACCGGTATGGCGAGCACGCCGGCGGCGTTATCGACCAGCGAGCCGGCATTGGGGATCGTCTTGCCGAGTTCGTTGGTGGCGAACACGTCCTGCAAGCCGCGGTCCTGGAAGTGCCGCACCAGCCGCTCGAAATCGCCGACGCTTGGCGTCGAGCCGCTCAGCGTCGCCTTGCCGTCGAGCCAGACGCCGACGCCATCGCACGAGATGATGTCGCGCAGCGATCCGAGGAAGTTGCGCAGCGTCTCGGCGCCCGGTTTGCCGGCGGCAAGCCCGGCCATCATCTGATTGTGCAGCAGGCGGGCGCGGCTTTCGTAAGCGACGTCGCGCTCGCGCTCGCGGCTTTCCAGCACCCAGGAGAACATCTGACCGAAGAGTTCGGCCGCGGTGCGGCGCTCGAACGAGATCCGACGCGGCGAATAGTGGTGGCACGCGAACAGGCCCCACAGCCGGCCTTCGTGGAGGATCGAGATCGACAGCGAGGCGCGCACGCCCATGTTGCGCAGGTATTCGATATGGATCGGCGAGACGGCGCGCGTCACGCTCATCGACAGGTCGAGCGGTACGCCGTCGATTATGTCCGGCTCGATCGGCGAAGCCTTGTCGTCGATGTCGGCGATGATGCGCAGCCAGTTGCGCATATAGAGAATACGCGCCTGCTTCGGGATGTCGGAGGCCGGATAATGCAGGCCGAGAAACGATTCCAGATTCGGCTCGGCTGCCTCGGCGATGACCGCGCCGGCGCCGTCCGGATCGAAGCGATAGACCATCACGCGGTCGAAACCGGTGAGCCATTTGATCTGCCGTGCCGCGGTCTGGCAGAACGATTCGAAGTTATGTGTATTGCGCAGGCGCGAGAGCATGCCGCGCACCACTTCGCCGGAATTGAGGCTGATGTCGGCTTCGCTCGGTTCGCCCTCGATGATGAGATGGTCGCCGGAGCGATGCACCGCGAGATCGAAGGGCCCGAGTCCGTCGCGGATGGTGACGGCGAACAAGCGCTCGACCGCGTCCGCGCCCTGCGCCAGCATCAGCCGGCTGCGGATCTGTGCCGTCGCTTCCTGGCCGAAAAGCTCGGCGAGAGGGCGGCCCTTGATGTCGTCGCATTTGAGGTGGTCGCCAGCGTTGGCGGAATTCGCCACTACCGTGAAGTCGGCCGTGGCGGCGAGCAGGAAGCCGAACGGCTGAATGCGGCCGGGAATGTGGATCGGCTCGCGGTCGCAACTGGTGAGATCAACGGTGGGGGTCGTCATGTTCAGGCGACCTCATCGACCAGGACGGCGGCGTGACGCCGCTGCGCGGTGAGGAAGTGCGCGAAGGCCTGCCGCGCGCCGCGCGCGGCCTCGTCGACGCCGTCGGCGTCGGTGACGTGGGCTTCGAGTGTCTCGAGGAAGCTCGGCCACAGCGGCAGTCCGACGCCATGGTGGAGGAAGCGGGTGTTCGTGCGCACCGCGGCGTCATCGCTGTCGGCGATTATGCGCGACAGATAGCGTGCGCCGAGCCGCGAGCCTTCGAGCACGTAGGTGACGCCGAGCATGGCCGGGAGGGATGGCGTGCCCATGACAATGTCATGGACGTCGGCGACGCCGCCGAGAGCGGCGAGGTCCGCGGCCAATGCGTCGGCGCGGCGCCGGCGCGGCCAGTCCGGCAGGACACGGCCGATATCGTGGCGCGTCAGCCAGCCCTCCAGAGGTTCCCAAATGGCGGCCTGAGCCGCCAGGAATTGCCTGTAATCGCTGCATTTTTTCAGATCAAGCGCGCTGAAGCCGCCGTCGAGAGACGCGTGCAGATCGGCGGTGGCGTTCCGCAGGTGGTGACGCACGGATATCGGCGCAGGCGGTACTGACATGACGAGGGACCGGTTGGGCTGGCAGACGAAGGCAGGTCCCTTCCAACGTCCGGTTCCGCCTTGGTGTTCCCGCGCTATGCCGCAGCGCGTACACGAGGTTGACGCTGTGCCGTGTGTTGCACCGCTCCTGCCGCTGTGTTAGCTACCCCCTCGATTTCCGAGGGGCGCCCACGGGGCTTGGCTGAGCGCACCGGGGATCGGAATTCCCTCTTGAATTCCAATGGCTTGCGCCGCCGTTTCGGCGACGGCTTCCGGCCTGTGACAAGTCACAAGAAAGAGCGTTCAAAGTGGCGGGCGAAGAACACCTAGTTTCAGGAATGGCGGGCCGTTATGCCGGGGCCCTGTTCGAGCTGGCGCTCGAAGAAAAGGCGACCGACGCGGTCAAGCAGGACCTCGAAGCATTCGACAAGCTGATCGGCGAAAGCGCCGACCTCAATCGTCTCGTGCGCAGCCCGGTGTTCGGCGCCGACGAGCAGCTCAAGGCGCTCAACGCCATTCTCGCCAAGGCCGGCCTGTCCGGCATCACCGCGAACTTCCTCCGCGTCATCACCACCAACCGCCGGCTGTTTGCGGTGCGCGACATGATCCGCGCCTATCGCACGCTGGTCGCCCAGCACAAGGGCGAGGTGGTGGCGCAGGTCACCGTTGCCGAGCCGCTCAATGACGCGAACAAAGAGGCGCTCAAGGGCGCGCTCAAGTCGGTCACGGGCGGCAAGGACATCGACATGGACGTCAAGATCGACCCGGCCATCATCGGT
>JAHCKF010000179.1 GCA_026125925.1 Pseudolabrys sp. | reverse complement strand
GCGGTTGGCGTCGCGGTCGCGGCCCGAGTCACGTCCAGCGTCGCGTCCCGTGTCGCGGGCCTGCTCGCGGCCATAGTCGCCGCGGGAGGGCTGCAAGGGCTGATCGCCGTCCTCACGCGAGGCGCGGGTCAACAGGTCGCTAAGCCAGCCGCGATTGCCGCTCGGCGCCGGCTGCGCCGGAGGGGCGGGTGGCGCCGGCGGTTCGCTGCGCCGCGCCGGCGGCTGAGCGAAGTTTTCCGGGCGCTGCGGCAGCGGGCGCGGCGCCGGCTCGGGACGCGGCGCCGGTTCGCGGCCGCCGATGACGGCGAGCGACGGCTCCTCGCGCAGGCGGCGCTGCGCCACCGGCTCGACGGCATCGAGATTGCGACCGTGACGGGCGACGATGCGGTTGAGCTCGGCCAGCGCCTCGATCTGATCGACGATGGCGCGGCGCATCTGCGCGGCGTTCTCGGCGGTCTCCTGCGGCAGCTCGAACACGCCGCGGCGCAGTTCGCCGCGGGTCGCCTCCAGCTCGCGCTGCATCTCGGCGGCCATCTGTTTCATGTCCTGCACGGTCTCGGCGAAACGCTCGGTCGCCTCGCGGAACATCGACTGG
Organism: Pseudolabrys sp.; assembly: GCA_026125925.1. The sequence goes on along the minus strand of JAHCKF010000179.1, from coordinate 6,648 downwards.
GTCTCGTCGGTCGACTGCTCGTACATCCGCCGCATGCCCTTGGTCGCTTCGGTAAAGCGCTCCTGGGCCTCCTGCAGCATCGACTGGGTCTCGTCGGACGACTGCTCGTACATCCGGCGGATGCCCTTGGCGGCTTCGGCGAAACGCTCCTGCACATCGCCGAAGATCGACTCGGTCTCCGACGTGGTCTGCGAATAGACCTGGTTCATGGTCTCGATCGTGCGGCGGCGCTCCTCTTCGGCAGTCTCGCGCACCAGCGCGTACTGCTCGGTGATGGCGCGGGTGCCATCGGCGCTGGAATCCGACACCAGGCGCGCGACTTCGCGGGCGCGGGCCGACGCCGCCTCGAGCGACTGATCGAGCAGGCCGGAGAAGCGCTTGAGCCGCTGTTCGATGTCGTCGGTGCGGATATCGAGCGTGGCGACCAGCGAGTCGATCTGGCTGCGGCCTTGTTCGACGTGCTCCTCGGTCTTGCGATTGCTCGAGGTGATGAGCTCCGCCGCCTTGGCGAGATCGCGGCCGTGTTCGTCGAACTGCGTGGCGAGCTGGCTCAGGTCGTTGAGCGCATGGGCGGTCAGTTCGCGGAAGTTGACGATCGTCGTCTCGACGCGGTTGGTCGCTTCGTTGGTCGTGCCGTTGACCTCGGTCATGGCGGCGACGAACTCCGAGACGCGCAGCATCAGCGTGTTTTCCAGCGCGCTCATGTTCTCGTGCGAGCCGGACAGCACTTCCTGCAGCATGATGTTGGCTTCGCGCAGGCGCTGGAACAGCGCGGTGGTGTCGTCGCTCACCATCTTGTGCGCTTCGAGCATCTCGCTGACGGTTTCGGTGGCCGTGGCGCGCGAGCGTTCGACCGCCTTGGTCGCGGTGTCCTGCAGATCGTTGAGCGTGCGGGTCACGGTATTGGCGGCGAGTTCGCCCGCGGTGTTGATCATGCGGGTGATCTCGGCGCTGTTGTCGAGCACCGCGCGGCTGAAGGCGACGCCCTTGACGTCGAATTCGGCGATGGCGAGTTCGGTCGCCCGGGTGACATCGGCCGCAAATTGCTGGCCCTTCTCCGAGATGGCGTGCAGCACGCCGCCGCTGCGGTCGGACAGCACCTCGGTCATCTCGTTGGTGCGCTTGCTGACCGTTTCCGAAATCTCCTCGGCGCGGGCGACGATGTTGCGGGCGATTTCGTCGCTGGCGTTGATCAGGCTGCGCTCGGCGCTCGAGGCGCCCTGACGAATCTGCTCGGTGGTCGAGGCCGCCAGCGCGGCGAGGGCGGTTTCCGCCTCCGCGGTGTTGCTCTTGATCGCGGTGGACAATTCCTCGAGCCGGGCGTTGAGCGCGTCGGCGGCCGACTTGGTGCGGTCCTCGATCTGATCGGTGACGGTGACCGTGCGGTTGACCAGCAGGTCCTCGAAACGCTCGATGCGGCTGTCCAGCGTGTCGGCGACTTCGATGGCGCGACCGCCGAGGGTCTTGTCGAGAGTCTCGACGCGGGCGGTGATGGCGTTGGCGACCGCGGTGCCGCGGGCGTCGATGACGCCGCCGACATCGGCGATACGCTTGTCGAGGACGCCGATGATCTCGTTGCCGCCCTCGTTGAGGGTGTTGGCCATGTCGTTGACGCGGGCGCCGAGCAGGTCCTCGAACTGGATGAGGCGCTTGTCGAGCGTGCTCGACAGTACATCGGCGCGGCCGGTGACGCGTTCGTCGAACGTGTCGAGATAGGCGCGCATGGCGTCGGCCACGTCCTGGGTGCGCTGGCCGAGGCGCTCGATGAGGGCGCCGCCATAGGTCTTGATGTTCTGGTCGAAGTCCGTGACGTGGCGGGTGATGAGCGTGCCCAGCGCCGCGGAATCGCGTTCGATCTTTTCCGACAGCGCGGTGCCCTTGAGCTCGAACACCTGTTCGAAGGCCTTGAGGCGCTCCGCCAGCATCGCCTCGGTCTGTTCGTTGCGGTTGTCGAGGCTCGCCGCCAGCAGGTCGGCGTTGCGGCGGAAGGTATCGGCGACCGACTGGCTGCGCGCCGCCAGGGTCTCGTTGGTTGCGGTGCCGGTCTGCTCGATGAGCGCGACGATCTCGTTGCCGCGCGCGCCGATATTATCGACCAGCGAGCTGCTATTGGCGTGCACGCGATCGACGATCTCGTCGGTGCGGCGCGACAACTGCGTCACGATCTGGGCGCTGGTCTGCGACAGCGCATCGGTGAACTGCTGCGAGCGGGACGCCATCGCGTCGACGGTGCCGGAGGTCCTCTGCGCGAAGCCCTGCGCCACCTGATCGAGGCGCGTGGTCATCATCTGCTGCAGCTTCGCCGCCATCTCCGAGAATTCGTCGTGGATGTGGTCGGTCTTGAAGTTGAGGCTGTCGGCAAGGCGGTCGCTCGCCGAGGCGATGGCCGTGGTGGCGCGGTCGCTGGTGGTTTCCAGGCGCTCGAGCAGGGTCGAGCCGCGCTCGCCGAGCGCGTCGATCATCGAGTCGCCGGCGTGGCCGAGCGCCAGCGTGATGTGCTCGCCTTTTTCGGTGAGCGAGCGGGTGACGCGCTGCGCCACTTCGTTGACCTTCTCGGCGACGAGATCGCCGACCGAGGTGATGTCGTGCGACAGGTCGAGATGCACGGCGCCGATCGCCTTGCGCACCTGATCGGCCTGGCTGACCAGCGTGTCGCGCTGGTTGGACAGTTCCGACAACAGGTCGCGGATGCGCACTTCGTTGTCGTTGTAGGCGCGCTCCAGCGCCGACACTTCGTTGTGCACCAGCGCCTCGAGTTCAGCGGCGCGCGCCAAAGCGCGCTCGACGCCGTCGCCCATGGCAGTGACTTCGCGGCGGATGGCCTGGCCGACCGAGACGATCTGTTCGCGCGCGGCGGTTTCCGGCTGGCCGAGACGCAGGGCGGCTTCGGCCATCGACTCGGCGACGAGACGCAGGTCCTGCGCGCGGTTGAACATGTGGGCGAGGACGTAGAAGAAGATCACCGGCACGACGACCGCGGCGACGATGCCGGCGACGATGGCGATGGCGACGCTCGGCGTGTTGAACAGAGCGGACAGTTCGCCGCGCAACAGGAAGGCGAGCGCGGCGGCGCCGGCGGCCCAGGCGACCGACACGACGGTGGCGATGGCGTAAGGCGCGCGGGCGCGGCGACGGCCGAGGCCCTGCAGCACGACGCCCATGCTGGCGCGGTCGTCATTGGCTGGCGTGCGCGGCGAGCCGTCGGCGTTGAGCCACTGCGACGGCGCCTCGGTCTCGCGGCTGGCGCCCTCGCGGGCGGGCTCAGGGTCGCGGAACAGGTCGGCCGCGGGCGGCGTGTCGAATTCGAAGGTGTCGGACTTGTCGGGCGTTGCCGCGGCGCCGGGGCGGGGACCCATATGGACGTTGAGCGCATCCTCGAGCGCGGCCATCGCTTGGTCCGTTGCGTTCTTGGACTGCTGCGGGTTGTTCGCCATGGGGTACGCCTCGTCGTTACGCGGACTTGAAGTCGCCAGTTCCAGCCTGCCGCAGCAGTGCCAAGCCACCAATGCCCGGCGCCAAGTACCCGGCGCCGGGGCCTCTCATGTCTCGAAGGCAGGACCGGTGCAAGGTTCCACCTGTCCGCCAGGATTTCATCCTATCGTATTGGCAGAACGAAGGAAACCAGCGCCCTTAAGGATGTTTTAATCATCGTTAACGGCCATGATCCTGCGGCCGGCGGCCCGGCCCAAGGTGTGGCACGATCAGGCAAATTCGGACGCCAGCCCCCGTCGGGACCTGAGGCCGCGTTTAAGGCGGCTCTGTGGCGCCGCCCGTCCCAATCCCGGGCAGAGTTACGTCGCGCTTAACCAAGGCGGGAAGGTTTGCCCTCCCGCGTAAACCGGATGGCCACCCGCATTTACCGGAACTTGGCAAACGGCGGCGACACTTGGCCGGGTATCCGGGACGCGAGGAGCCGACATGGACAGCGCCGTGAAAATCGATGAGGCGGTGCTCGACCGCAGCCATCTGGCGCGGATGACGCTGGGCAACCGCGACCTCGAACACGAAGTGCTTGAATTGTTCGACCGCCAGGCCGACCTGCTCGTCGGCCGCATGCGCAAGACCGACGGTGCCGGCGTGCACGCGCTTGCCCACGCACTCAAGGGCTCCGCTGCCGGTATCGGCGCCGGCGCCGTGGCGCGCGCCGCGGAGGCGACCGAACGCGCCGCGCATGCCAGCGCCGAGGAGTGCATGGCCGCCGTCGATCGTCTCGCCGATGCGGTGACGCAAGCCCGCGCGCTGATCGCCGAGCTGCTCAGCCAGCGTTGAGCAAAGCCGCGGCTGGCGTTCCGTTTGGAATGCTTATATAGAGGCCGCGCGCCGGTTCCGGCGCTCCTTTCCCACGCAAATCCGGCCTTTTCGCATGCCCAAGATCACGTTCATCGATTTCAGCGGCACCGCGCGCATTGTCGACGCCGAGAACGGCGCGACCGTGATGGAGACGGCGCTGCGCAACAATATCCCGGGCATCGAGGCCGAGTGCGGCGGCGCCTGCGCCTGCGCCACCTGTCATGTGTATGTCGATGACGCCTGGCGCGCCACCGTGGGCGAGCCGTCGCCGATGGAAGAGGATATGCTCGACTTCGGCTATGACGTGCGGCCGAATTCGCGGCTGTCGTGCCAGATCAAGGTTTCCGACGCGCTCGACGGCCTCGTCGTGCGTACGCCGGAGAAGCAGGCGTAGCCGCAAACCGGGTATTCCAGCGCTGGGTCCCCGCTTTCGCGGGGACGAGCGGGTGCTAGATTGTCACCCATGAGCGCAAATTCTCTCACCACCACGTGCTGCATCGCCGGCGGCGGACCGGCCGGCATCATGCTCGGCTTCCTGCTGGCGCGCGCCGGCGTGCACGTCACGGTGCTGGAGAAGCACGCCGACTTCTTTCGGGATTTCCGCGGCGACACCATCCATCCCTCGACGCTCGAACTGATGCACGAACTCGGCCTGCTCGAGGAATTCCTCGACGTGCCGCATGACGAGGTACGCGAGCTCACGGCGCAGATCGGCGACGCGCGCGTCAAGGTCGCCGACTTCACGCACCTGCCGACGCGCTGCAAATTCGTCGCGCTGATGCCGCAATGGGACTTCCTCGATTTCCTCGCCAAGCAGGGCAAACGTTTCCCGGCCTTCGATCTGCGCATGCAGGCCGAAGCCGTCGATCTGATCGAGGAGGACTGCCGCGTTGCCGGCGTCCGCGCCCAAACGCCGGAGGGCACGCTCGATATCCGCGCCGATCTCGTTGTCGGCTGCGACGGCCGGCATTCGACGGTGCGCGAGCGCGCCGGGCTCGATGTCGAGGATCTCGGCGCGCCGATCGACGTGCTGTGGTTCCGCCTGTCGCGGCACGAGGCCGATACCCCGGAGACCTTCGGTCATATCGAAGCGGGGCGCATGATGATCATGCTCAACCGCGGCGACTACTGGCAGTGCGCCTACGTCATTCCGAAGGGCGGCATCGATGCGGTGAAGCGTGAGGGGCTCGATGCCTTCCGCCAGAAGGTGCTGGCGATGTCGCCGTTCCTCGGCGATCGCATCGGCGAGCTCGACGGCTGGGACAAGATCAAGCTGTTGACCGTGGCCGTCGATCGCCTGAAGACATGGCACCGGCCCGGCCTCTTGTGCATCGGCGATGCCGCGCATGCGATGTCGCCGGTCGGCGGCGTTGGCGTCAATCTCGCCGTGCAGGACGCCGTCGCGGCGGCGAATATCTTGGCGCAGCCGCTGAAGGAGCGCCGCGTCACCGCCGAGGTGCTGGCCGCGGTCGAAGCGCGGCGCGCGTTCCCGATGCGTGTCATCCAGCGCATGCAGGTTTTCGTGCACAACCGCGTGCTGACGCGCGTGCTGACGAGCAAGGGCCGCATCGCGCCGCCCTGGCCGGTGAGGCTGCTCAACCGCTTTCCGCTGCTGCGCCGCCTGCCGGCCTACATCATCGGCATTGGCGTGCACCCGGAGCACATCAGGACGCCGGCGTCGGCGTCATGAAACGGCGCGCGACGATCACCGCGACGGCGAACGGCACCAGCAGCACCAGCCGGCTCTGATAGCGATCGACCGGATGCGAGAACACGCCGCAGATGATGGCGTTGGCCGCCAGCGCGGCGAACAACGTCAGGCCGAGCGCGCGGGCCTGCGGCGATAGTCCGAAGGGCCGGTGCAGGATCAAAGCGCAGGCGAGAATGGCCAGCGCCAGTTGGCCGAACGGCACATGAAATTTGTTGATCGGCGACACGTCGAAAGGTTCGGCCTGCTGCCGCGCCGCCAGGAACGCCGGATAGAGCTGCGGCACGAATTCTTCGATGGCGACATAAGTCGGCTGGTTGTCGTCGATGCCGACCTCGGTCTCGAAGGCGAAGAACTGCGCGATGGCGGCGTTGATCGCGGTGGTGACGTGCTTGGCCGGGTAATCGGTGAGCGTGGCAGCGATGATGCGCTTGGCCTCCGGCTCATAGGCTTCCCAGCCGCCCAGCTTGTAGAGCGGTGAGCCGCGCCACCACAGCCATGAATCGGCGTCTTCCTGGATCTCGTTCTTGTATTCGCAAAGCTGGATGGACGGATCGGGACACCGGTCGCGCAAATACTGGCTGACGATGCCGTCCTCGACCAGGCGGCCGAACAGGAAGCTGGCGCCGCCCGGCGTGAAAGCGAACTGC
>JAHCKF010000178.1 GCA_026125925.1 Pseudolabrys sp. | reverse complement strand
GCGGCATCGGCGTGCTGCGCGCCAAGGTGCAGGGCGGCGCTTCGACCTGGGACGTCGTGCAGGTGGAATCGGAAGAGCTCGCCGCCGGCTGCGAGGAAGGCCTGTTCGTGCCGCTCGACTGGTCGAAGATCGGCGGCAAGGACAACTACATCGCCCCCGCCGTGCACGAATGCGGCGTCGGCGCCATTCTGTACGATTTCGTGCTCGGCTACGACAAGGACAAGCTCAAGGATGCGCCGAAGTCCTGGGCCGACTTCTTCGACACCAAGAAGTATCCGGGCAAGCGCGCCTTGCGCGCCGGGCCGAAGACGACGCTCGAGATCGCGCTGATGGCCGACGGCGTCGCCCCGACCGACGTCTACAAGGTGCTCAAGACCAAGGAAGGCGTCGATCGCGCCTTCAAGAAGCTCGACACCATCAAGAACGACCTGGTCTTCTGGAAGGCCGGCGCCCAGCCGCCGCAGCTCCTCGCCTCCGGCGAAGTGGTGATGACCTCGGTCTATAACGGCCGCATCGACGCCGCCAACCACGCCGACAAGAAGAACTTCGGCATCTCGTGGAACGGCGCGCTCTACACCATCGACTCCTGGGTGATCCTCAAGGGCTCGCCGAACGTCGATAACGCCTACAAGCTGATCAACTTCCTCGGCCAGGCCAAGAACCAGGCCAAGCTGCCGGAATCGATCGCTTACGGCGTCACCGCCAAGGGCGCCAACGCGCTGATCCCGAAGGCGCGCCTCGCCGACCTGCCGACGTCGGACGAGAACATCGCCCACGCCGTGCAGATCGACACCGCGTTCTGGATGGAGAACATCGACCGCCTCACCGAGCAGTTCAACAAGTGGGCGGCGACCAAGTAGTCACGTTCCACCGTGCGCCGTCCCGCCGCGGCGGGACGGCGTCACCATTCTGCGTCCGGAGGCGCCGCTGACCAGTCCCAGCCTTGCCGCGCCGCTTGCCGGCACCGGCGCCTCGCTCAAGGCGCAGTTGCGCCGCGCCGAGCGCATGCGCAAGCTGCGCGCCTTCGCGCTGGTGCTGCCGCTGCTGCTGTTCATCGTCGTCACCTTCGTGGTGCCGATCCTCGACATGCTGCGGCTGTCGGTGGTCGATCGCGAACTGGCCTCGGTGTGGCCGCATGTGACGCAATCGATCAAGACCTGGACCGACCGCACCCAGGCGCCGCCGCCTCCGGTGTTCGAGGCGCTGGCCACCGATCTGCGCGACAGCTACCGCGCCCGCACGCTGCCGACCGCGGCGCGGCGGCTGAATTACGCCATCGACAACGGCCGCACGCTGGTGTTCGGCACCGCGCGCCGCCTGCCGGACACCTCGGCCGATTGGCGCGCCACGCTGATCGACATCGATCCGCACTGGGGCGATCTCAAAACCTGGGCCGCCATCGATCAGGCAAGCGGCCCGCTCACCAGCTTCTACCTCCTCGCCGGCGTGGACCGGCAGAAAACCGCCGACGGCCATATCGTCGCGACGCCACCCAGTCAGGCGATCTATGTCGAGGTGCTGACCCGCACCTTCAAGGTCAGCCTCATCGTCACGCTGCTGTGCGTGGTGCTCGGCTTTCCCGTGGCCTATCTCCTCGCCACGCAGCCGCCACGCCGCGCCAATCTGCTGATGATCCTGGTGCTGCTGCCGTTCTGGACGTCGCTTCTGGTGCGCACCGCGGCCTGGATCGTGCTCTTACAGGAGCAGGGCATCATCAACCACGCGCTGATCTGGCTCGGCGTCATCGATTCACCGCTGCGGCTGATCTACAACCGCATCGGCGTCTACATCGCGATGACGCATATTCTGCTGCCGTTCCTCATCCTGCCGCTCTATTCGGTGATGAAGGGCATCAAGCCGTCCTACATGCTGGCGGCGAAATCGCTCGGCGCCTCGCCCACCGAGGCTTTCATCCGCGTCTATCTGCCGATGACGCTGCCCGGCATCGGCGCCGGCGCGCTGCTCGTCTTCATCCTGGCGCTCGGCTACTACATCACGCCTGCGCTGGTCGGCGGCGCCGCCGACCAGATGATCAGTTACTTCATCGCGTTCTATACGTCGGACTCGGTGAACTGGGGCATGGCCTCGGCGCTGGGCGCCGTGCTGCTGGTTGCCACGCTGCTGCTGTACTGGGTGTACGACCGCCTGGTCGGCATCACCAACGTCAGGCTCGGTTGAGGGGGACGCCATGGCCGCCACTCGGCACCTCACCCGCGAAGAGCGCTTCTGGCGCACGGTGCTCTACGTCAGCAGCGGGCTGGTGCTGTTCTTCCTGATGGCGCCGATTCTCGCCATCGTGCCGCTGTCGTTCAACTCGGGCACCTTCCTGACCTACCCGCTCGATGGCCTGTCCTTCCGTTGGTATCACACCTTCCTCGCCTCCGAGCAGTGGATGCGGGCGCTGCGTAACAGCTTCATCATCGGCATATCGAGCGCCGTGCTCGCCACCGCGCTCGGCACCGTCGCCGCGCTCGGCCTGACGCGCGCCGATTTCCGCGGCAAGGGCCTCGTCATGGCGATCCTCCTGTCGCCGATGATCGTGCCGGTGGTCATCGTCGCCGTCGGCTTCTACTTCTTCTTCGCGCCGCTCGGCCTGACCGCCAGCTACACCGGCCTGATCCTCGCCCACACCGCGCTCGGCACACCTTTCGTCGTCATCACCGTGGCGGCGACGCTCAAGGGCTTCGACGACAATCTCGCCCGCGCCTCCGCCAGCCTCGGCGCCGCGCCGGTGACGACCTTCTTCAAGGTCATCCTGCCGCTGATCGCGCCCGGGGTTGCCTCCGGCGCGCTGTTCGCCTTTGCGACGAGTTTCGACGAGGTCGTCGTGGTGCTGATGGTCGCCGGTCCCGAACAGCGTACGCTGCCGCGCGAGATGTTCTCCGGCCTGCGCGAGAACATCTCGCCGACCATCACAGCGGTCGCCACCATCATGATCCTGGTGTCGGTGGTGATGCTGGCGTCGCTGGAAATGCTGCGTCGGCGCAACGAGCGCCTGCGCGGCATTCGCAACAACTAGAGAAGGCTCATCCTTCGAATGTCGGCTGGCGCGGATGCACGGCGTCCTTGAAGGCGTCGAAGCCCTTCCAGGCCGGCTCCGGCGGCACGCAACCGGCTTGCGGCGTGTAGATGGACGGCGCGGCAAGCTGCATGTCGGGAATGTAGCGCGGACAGTTGGGAAAGATCGCCCGCGCGGCGACACGAACGATTAGCTGCGCGCCGACCGTCGAGGCGAGCAGCGGATCGTCGCGCTCGACGCGCGCCTGGCCGTTCACGCGCAGCCGCTTCGGCTTGCCGTGCATGGCGATGAACAAGAGCCCGACATGACCGTTGACGCCGAGATTGCCGAGGCTCTTGAACATGCCGTTGCCGTCATAGTCCGGAAACGCCAACTCCGATGCGCCGGTGACGCGAACGAAGCCGGGCGGCCCGCCCTTGAACGAGCAGTCCGGCCGGCCTTCGGCATCGGCGGTGGCGATGAAGAAATACGGCAGACTTTCGATATAGACCTTGTCGTCGTCGGTGAAGGCGGTGCGCGTGAGCTTTTCCTCGAGCCGGTCGGCGATGCGCCGGCTGTCGAAGCGGTCCTGCAACTGGCGATTGCCGTCGTGGTACATGATGGTCATCGGCCACCTCCAACGCCGCTGATCGGGCGCAGTGTTTATAATTCTATCACGTTCCTCGCCGCCCGGCGACAAGCCGCCGGGCGGCGGCATCTCGTCCTGGCCGCTAAGCGAGACGGAAAATTCCCAATCCTTCCCGCACCTCCTCGAGCGTCGCCTGGGTGATGGCCCGCGCCTTGGCCGTGCCGTCGCGCAGCACGTCGAGTACAACTTCCGCGTCGCGCGCCAGCGCCGCGCGGCGCTCGCGGATCGGCGCCAGCAGGTCTTGAAGCAGCGCTTCGAGCCGCGCCTTCACCACCTTGTCGCCGAGGCCGCCGCGACGGTAGTGCGCCTTCAGCGCGGCGACGGCGTCCGCGTCCGGGTCGAAGGCGTCGAGATACGTAAACACGACATTGCCCTCGACCATGCCGGGATCGCTGACGCGCAGATGGTTCGGGTCGGTGTACATCAAATGCACGGCGCGCCTGATGTCGTCGGGCGAGGCCGACAGCAGCAGCGCATTGCCCTGCGACTTACTCATCTTGGCTTTGCCGTCGATGCCGGGCAGCCGGCCGACCTTCGGGATCAGCGCCTGCGCCTCGACGAGCACGTCGCGGCCGGCCTGATGATTGACGCGGCGGACGATCTCGTTGGTCTGCTCGATCAGCGGCGCCTGGTCCTCGCCGACCGGCACCACGGTCGCCTTGAAGCCGGTGATGTCGGCGGCCTGCGAGACCGGGTAGCACATAAACCCGGCTGGAATGTCGCGGCCGAAGCCGCGGGCGCGGATCTCGTCCTTGATGGTGGGATTGCGCTCGAGCCGCGCCACCGAGACGAAGTTCATATAGAGCATGGTCAGTTCGGCCAGCGCCGGCAACGCCGACTGCACGCAGATGCTGGTCTTGCCCGGATCGACGCCGACGGCGAGATAATCGAGCGCCACTTCAATGACGTTGCGCCGCACCTTGTCCGGGTCGTGAGCATTGTCGGTCAGCGCCTGCAAATCGGCGAGCAGCAGGAACTGGCGGTGTGTATCCTGCAGCGCCAGCCGGTTGCGCAGTGAGCCGACATAATGGCCGAGGTGCAGCGGACCGGTGGTGCGGTCGCCAGTGAGGATGACAGGCTTGAGGTCGCGAGGGGCATGCATGGCGGTTCTCCGATTGGGAGCCGCCGCGCGTCGGAAAGCTGGGGTCAAATGACGTTGCTGCCGATGAACGGCGGCTACGTCTGTTGAGTGTAAAGAAATTCGACGCGCCGCTTTTTACAAGCAGCGCCACCAGCAGGTCTGCGGGGATGTCATCGCGTCGAACATGCGCGGTCAGATGCCACAGTTTCTGCACGCCTGCAAGTCGTCCGGCGTCAGCGTAGGGCCGGCACAAAGATATAGACCCGGATCGCGACGATCGCGATGGTGACAGCGGCAATGGCGGCAGCGACCGCCACGCCTTTGAGAACTTTCAGAGCTTTGTTGACGAAAGCTCCCGTCGCTACGTCATGGTCGTGATGGACACGATCCCATTGCGCTAGCATGGTCATGGTGGCCTCCTTCAATGGGTGGGGATCTGCGCGCCCTTGGCGGGCTGCGTCTGCATGGCAGCGTCGAAGCATTTGCGCCGCGCCACGCCATCTGCGATAGTCCGGCAATCGAATCCGCCGTTGTTGTTGATCGCGATCAGCATGCCGAGGAAAGCGGCGATGGCGAGCGCGATCAGAACCCAATACAGGTCGGGTTTCTCGGCTTTGTCGTCAAATTCCTGATCGGGCCGGTCGAAGCGAGGGGACATGGCCGCCTCCTCTTTCACGTGCTGCGGCAGCACGTGAAAAATGGCGAACGCCGCGCAAAGCTTCGATAGGGAAATGCGCCGCGCGGCATCAATACGATATAAAGACCGCGGTGTGTCGCGGCGGCAGCGTCAGTTGTTCAGGTTTCGCCTGCGCCCGGGGCCGGTGCTGTCCAGCGCATTTTTGCACTCGGTTGACAGCTTGGCGCGGTTCGCCTCCAGGCAAGCACGGATCGCACCACTGCCATGTTCCTTGCCTTCGCACAGTTGCTCGGTCTCGTTCTGACAAGCCGCCACAACAGGGCCGGTGCCCGGACCTTGATTGCGTGGGCCGGCCGGCTGCGCCTGCGACACCGTGGCAAACACAAGGGTCGCGCCCAACGCCAATGCGCATCGGCTCGTGATCTTGGACAGCATAGGTCGCTCCTTTTCACATGCCCCTCGGCCGCGAAATTCTTAGGAGCGCCCTGGCGCGGTCCTTTGACGTCGATCAACCGGACCGTCACGGTCACTACATGGCTGCCGGCCGCATTGGCATCGGATACCCCACCGGACGCGTAGCGCCTGGCGATGACGGCGGCGCTCAAATCCCCCGCATCAGGCCGCCATCGACCTTCAGATTCTGCCCGGTAATGTAGCCGGCGCCGTCGGAGACGAGGAACGCCACGGTGGCGGCGATCTCGTCGGCGGTGCCGTAACGCGCCATCGGCACCATGTCGCGGCGCTCGTCCTTCTCCGGCAGCGAGTCGATCCAGCCCGGCAGCACGTTGTTCATGCGCACATTGTCGGGGGCGTATTTGTCGGCGAAAAGCTTGGCAAAGGCGGCAAGCCCGGCACGAAATACGCCCGAGGTCGGAAACATGGCGCTCGGCTCGAAGGCCCAAGCCGTCGAGATGTTGACGATGGCGCCTTGTCTCTGCGCCGCCATGATCGGCGCGACCAGCCGCGCCGGACGGATGGCGCTGAGCAGATACACGTCCATGCCGGTGTGCCACTGCTCATCGGTGATCTTGAGAATCTCGTCGCGCGGCCCGTGGCCGGCCGAGTTGACCAGAGCGTCGATGCGGCCGAAGGCCTTCATCGTCTCATCGACGAGGCGCTTGAGGTCGTCGTTCGACTGGTTGGAGCCGGTGACGCCGATGCCGCCGAGCTCCTTGGCCAGCGCCTCGCCCTTGCCCGACGACGACAGGATCGCGACCTTGTAGCCGTCCGCCGCCAGTTTCCGCGCGCAGGCTGCGCCCATGCCGCTGCCGCCCGCTGTCACGATCGCCACTTTCATCCTGAATCTCCTGGTGCCATGCTTCCGGCGGATGGTGTGGCAAGGGCGGACGAAAGGCAAACCATGAGCGTCAAACCCGTCGCCGACTTCTCGCACTTCGACGCGCTCGACATCCGCGTCGGCCGCATCGTCAAGGTCGAGGAAGCGCAGACAAAGAAGCCGACCTGGCGCATGACCATCGACTTCGGCGGCGACATCGGCACGAGAGTGTCGTGCGGCGCCTATCGGCATTACAGCAAAGAGCAACTGGTCGGCCGTCAGGTGCTCGCGGTCGTCAACTTCGCGCCGCGCCGAATGGGACCTGAGGTTTCGGAGGTCCTGACGCTCGGCGTGCCCGGCGAAGGCGGCGCCACGATTTTCGTCACGCCCGAGCAGGCGGTCGAGCTCGGCGCCGCGCTGTTCTGACGGCTCGACCGGCTTGCCTCGACGGTCCCAGGCCCCATATTCTCCCGATCGTCATCGGAGAATGTGACATGGCCACCACCTTGAAAGAGCTGATGGAGCAAGCCAACGCCGCGGTGCCGCGTATTTCGCCGGCGCAGGCGAAGGAGCTCATCGCCAAGGGCGACACGCTGGTCGTCGATGTGCGCGACGCGCCGGAA